>URTP01000035.1 GCA_900550835.1 uncultured Collinsella sp.
GGGAGCCGCTGATCCACTCGATGTCGCCGTCCTCGTCCACGCGCGCACGCTTGGTGTTGAGGTTGTACATGTTCTTGGACCAGTTCTCGATGGTCGAGTAGCGCAGGTGCGCACGCTTGCCCACAAAGAGCTCGACGGCGCCGGCGTGGAGGTTGGCCACGTTGTACTTGGGCGCGGAGCAACCCTCGATAAAGTGCAGGTCGGCATCGTCCTCGACGATGATGAGCGTGTGCTCAAACTGGCCGGCACCCTTGGCGTTGAGGCGGAAGTAGCTCTGCAGCGGGAAGTCGAGCTTGGTGCCCTTGGGCACGTAGACAAACGAGCCGCCCGACCATACGGCGCCGTGCAGGGCCGCAAACTTGTGGTCGGTGGGCGGGATGAGCGTCATAAACTTCTCGTGGATGAGCGGTTCCCACTGTGGATCGTGCAGGGCTTCTTCAATACCGGAGTAGACGATGCCCATCTTGGACGCCGTGTCCTGCATGTTGTGGTAGACGAGCTCGGAGTCGTACTGCGCGCCGACGCCTGCCAGGTAGCTGCGCTCGGCCTCTGGGATGCCCAAGCGCTCAAAGGTGTTCTTGATGTCGTCGGGCACCGACTCCCAGTCGTGCTTTTGGTCGGTGTTGGGCTTGACGTAGGTGACGATGTTGTCCATGTCCAGGCCCTCGATGGAGGGGCCCCACGTCGGGTCGGGAAAACGGTTGAAGATCTCGAGGGACTTTAAGCGCAGGTCGAGCATCCACTGCGGCTCGTCCTTTTTGGCGCTGATCTCGCGCACGATGTCGGGCGTGATGCCGGCGTCGAGGCGCTCGAATCCCTCCTCGCCATAGGTGAAGTCGTAGAGGCTGCGGTCGATGTCCGCGACCTCGGTGCGGTTCTTGGTCATTACGTCGCCCCTTTACGCCTGCTGCTCGGCAGCGGCGGCCTCGGCCTGGGCGCGCTGCTCGGCGGCCTCGCGCTCGAAGGTCTCAAAGCCGTTCTTGTCGATCCAGGGGATGAGCGAGGCGTCGTCCTCGCGCACGATGTGACCCTTGACCATAACGTGGACGCGGTCGACACCCAAGTGCTCCAGGATGCGCGTGTTGTGCGTGATGATGAGCATGGAGCCGTCGCAGCTCTTGCGGTAGGCGTCCATGCCGTGGCTGACGGTGGAAAGCGCGTCGACGTCCAGGCCGGAGTCGGTCTCGTCTAGGATGGCGAGCTTGGGCTGCAGCAGCAGAAGCTGGAGCATCTCGACCTTCTTTTTCTCGCCGCCCGAGAAGCCCACGCCCAGCTCACGGTTGAGGTAGGAGGTATCCATGTTAAGCTCGGCCGCGAGCTCCTTGACGCGACGTCGGAACTCCTTGCCCTTCATCTCCAGGCCGGGGCGGCCGGCGATGCTGGCGCGCAAAAAGCTCGACAGCGGCACGCCCGGGATCTCGACCGGGGCCTGGAAGCTCAGAAACAGGCCGGCGCGCGAACGCTTGTCGGTGGTGAGCTCGGTGATGTCCTGGCCGTCAAAGACGATACGTCCGTCGTTGACCGTGTAGACGGGGTCGCCCATGACCAGGTGGCCGAGGGTGGACTTGCCGGCGCCGTTGGGGCCCATCAGCACGTGGGTCTCGCCGGCGGCGACGTTGAGGTTGACGTTGTGGAGGATGGTCTTCTCGTCCACGGAGGCGGTCAGACCTTCGATGGAAAGCAGCGGATTTGCGCTCATGCTGTCCCTCTCTGTATATGGTGTACTCATAGGTGTGCTAAACCCTAGGAATCTTCTCGGAATAAAGTTACTATGGGTTCGGCGTTAGTCAAGGGAAAACCCGACTAATCCACTCGACTTTTTAGATGAGGGACATAATAATCAGGTTTGTTTGTTCCGCTTGCATAGGATTTGGGACAAACAAGCCTGGTTTTGTCCCAGTAACGATGGGAGGGTAGGTATGCTCATTTCTTCCAAGGGCCGCTATGCCCTCCGACTGATGATCTATATCGCGGCGCTCGGTGACGCCGAGGGCAAGATTGCTCTGCGCGAGGTTGCCGACCGCGAGCGCATTTCGCAGAAGTATCTGGAACAGCTGGTTCGTCCGCTTATGAAGGCTGGCCTGCTTAAGAGCGTGCGCGGCAAGGGCGGCGGCTACATGATGGCCAAGGACCCGGCCGAGGTGCGTGCTGGCGACATCCTGCGCGCTGTCGAGGGCAGTACGGCTCCGGTGGCGTGCGACGGCATCGACAACAGCTGCGCCCGTAGCGATCTGTGCTCAACCGTCAAGTTCTGGCGCGGCCTGGACGACGTGATCGAAAACTACGTCGACGGCGTGACGTTGGCCGACCTTGCTGCCGTCCCCGAGATCAACTTCGACATTAAGCTGTAGGTTGAGCGCAATTCCTTAAGATTTCGCGGAGGGTTGTTGCCGTTTACCGAGGGGTTGTTGTGCAACAACGGGCGAGCTGCAATACTTACTCTTATCTTTGCAAACTGCACTTTAACTACACCAATGCAGGGAGGATCTTATGCAGCGCAAGCATTCTGCTATTGTCGCGGGCCTGACGCTGGCGCTTTCGTTTGGCGCCGTTTCCGCGCCGGCACCCGCCGCTGCCGAGGAGCCCACGCCGGGCGTTGCCTCGGGTGCCACCGATATCGATAAGGGTCTCTATACCCAGCAGTCCTTCTCGGGCGTGCTGAGGTCGGTCCAGGGCGTTTCGTTTGTTAACGTTACCCCCGAGATGAAGTACTTTACCAAGTACGAGAGCCATGGCAACTATAACCAGGGCTTTTCGTATGGCGACGGCTATAACGCGCTGGGTTATTACCAGTTCGACCGTCGATGGTCGCTCATTCCGTTTATGAAGCAGGCCTACAACTACAACCCCGAAAAATACAGCATGCTCAAGGATGCGATTGATCGCGGCAGCGAGATTTCCAACACGAGCAATGCCATGTACGAGAACGGCCAGCTCACCGAGTTGGGCCGTATTGCGCAGGAGGCTTTCCAAGGTGCTTATAACACCGACCCTGTTGAGTTCTCGGCTCTGCAGGATGCGTATGCGTACAACTCGTACTATGCGGTGACCGAGGCGTGGCTCAAGAGCGGCCTGGGCATTGATATTTCGGGCCGTGCCGATTGCGTTAAGGGCATGGTGTGGAGCATCACCAACATGTGCGGCACCGGTGGCTGCAGGGACTTCTTCCGTTGGGCAAACCTTTCTAACAGTATGACTGATCGCGAGTTTGTGACGGCGCTTTCCAACAGTGTGGTCAATAACGTGGCGACCAAGTATTCGAGCCAGCCCCAGTATCATGAGGGCTGGAAGAACCGCTACCGCAACGAGCTGAAGGACTGCTTGGTTTATATCGCCGAGGACGAGGCCGCTGCCGCTGCGACGCCCGTGCAGCCCGAGCCCACGCCGGCGCCCTCGCCGACGCCTGATTCGAATGACGACTCGAGCGACGATGCCAACGATGACAGGATGGATTCGCCCTCGACCGATGCTGACGGTGATGGCTCTGCTGGTGGCACTACCAACAACGGCTCTACCTCGAACGGCTCCGTTTCGAACGGCTCTGCTGCGGGCGATTCGTCTTCAAGCTCTGCAGGCAATACGGACAGCGACGCTTCTGGTTCGACCGGCGCTGGCACCTCTAACTCATCCACCGGCTCGAGCGATTCGTCCGTTGGCACCGGCTCTAACAACGGCTCCGGCTCTGACGCAACCCCTGGTTCCGATGCTTCCAAGGATGACTCGAATAAGGCGCCGGACGTTCCCGTTGCTTCGCCGGACAAGAAGCCTTCTTTCTCCGAGCAGCTTGGTTCTACGCTGGGCTCTTCGCTGATGGCTGGCGTCAATAACGGCTCGACCCAGAACAAGGGCAACTCTGATCAGGTTTCCACGGAAAAGATCGAAGCCGCAAAGGGCGACTCCAAGGACAAGGCTTCCGAGAAGACCGAATCCGATAAGGGTTCTAGCTCTGAGGAGAAGAGCGACAAGTCCGAACAGAAGAAGGACGAGGATAAGAAGTCTGAATCTGAGGAGAAGGACAAGAGCAAGGCCGAGGGCGAAAAGAAACAGTCCGAAGACGACGACAAGAGCGGTGCTGACAACCAGGTCCAAGAGCAAAATGACTCCAAAACGGTGACCACCACGACCACGACGACTACAACTACCAAGTCCTCGGGCGGCAACATGCCCAAGACGGGCGATCTGATTGTGATGGCGAGCCTTGCCAGTGCAAGCTTGGCCACACTGGGCGCTACGTCTATCGTAAGTGGTAAGCATAAGCTCGATCAGCAGAAGAAGGCTTCTGGGGAGGACGGCTTGGAGGAGTAATCTTCCAGATCGTTTTCTATAAGAGTTTGGGACGGGGTCCGGTGCGGCGGCATCGGCCCCCCTTTTTTTGTTGTGCAACGATTTGTTATGCCCCCTCGGGGGTCTGTTGCTACCGCTGCCCGAAACGTTTGCATGCCGATATTGTTGCGCTCTACCCGCTCGCTACAATGGGCATCGTGCTGCGTTAGAAGGAGAGTTTACGGTGTCTGAACAGGTGAATTGTGGTTTTACTCATGCGTTTGGTGCACGGTTGCTCAATCATGCGGATAGCGCAGCTCTACCGGTTGATGCACGCGACTTTTCCGATGCAATCAATCGGTATTTACTCGTCGATAAGACTATGTTTATTGCCGATATATTGGACAGTGAAGCACCTGTTGCGCTTTGCTGTCGGCCCAAGGGTTTTGGCAAGAGCATGAATTTATCGATGCTCAAGTGCTATTTGGAACGACCTGATCGCCGGCTGCCGGATCGAAGCCTGTTCGCTGGTACCCAGATTTGGCAGGCGGGCGGCGGTCGCTATCGTGATGAGTACGCGAGTTATCCGGTCATCATGCTCGACTTTACAGCTGCCGCTTCGAGGCATGGTGCTGGTGCTGCGGCAGCAATTCGCGGGGCTGTCGTGCGCGAGTGCGCCCGATTACTGCCGCTGCTTGCCGCGCCTGATCTGTCAAGACGTGAGGTTCGTCTTATCGAGAGGGCGGCGCGTGGGGTGGCCAGCGATAAGGAGATCGATGCGGCGCTTGGCGTGCTTATCAAGCTGCTCCAGGCAGCTTTCGATGAGCAGGTTGTTCTTCTGATAGACGACTACGACGCGGTATGTCCAAAGCGTTTGGACGCTAAGGACGACGGTAGCGTGGATTCCCTAGAGTCGCTCAGCCGAATGCTGTTCGACACCATTGCCGACGCCGGCGACTCGTTGCGATTGACGTGTCTTATGGGCGAGCGCCCCGGTCCTGCCGAGCTTGCGTTGTCCCAACGTGGGGTTTCCTATCGGTCGGCGACAGCGTTGTCGAGTTGGTGTGATCGATGGTTCGGTTTTTCGGACGACGAAGTCCAAGTGCTGTTGGATTGCATCGGTCGCAACGGCTGTCTGGATGACGCGCGTGAGTGGCTCGAGGGCTATCTGTTTGGTGGTTTTTATTGCTCGAGCCCGGAGCGCGTGGTGGACTACGCACATCGCGATTGCGTCGCGCCCGTTCGGGCGGATCTGTATTGTTACGCCGACCGTCTGGGCGCATGCGTCGGCGACTGGAATCTCATTCGCCTGTCCACATTGTTCGATTTGGTTGAGCCGCATGGGTTTATTGAGGCGCCAGTGCATATGCATGCCGAGGAGGTCGATGCCGCCAAGCCCGAAGATATCTGGACTGCGCTGTATCTGTCTGGATTCCTTACGACGGATATGACGGGGCATTCGGAGGACGGCGCGTGCCTTCGTTCCCTGCGTCTGCCTAATAACGAAGTGCGTCAGGCGCTCCGTCTTGTAATTCTGGAATGGTTTGAGTGCGCCGTTGAGGACGTTGGAGTTATCGACTCGTTCCATGACGGGCTGTGTCGAGGAGACGAGGACACTGTAAAGCAAGCTTTGAGCTGTGCTATCGGCGATCTGGGCATCGATGTGGGCCAATCAGATATGCCGACAGCCTATCATCTGGCGCTTCAGGGGCTCTGCTTTGGACTGCCCGGCTATTGCAATCCCAGCTCCAAGCGAAGTGGCGTCTCGGATCGCTGGGATATCCAGGTGATTCCCACCGGTCGGGTGTTTGACGTGGCCGACACGCTCGGCATGCTCGATGAGCGACCGCTCATTACGGTCAACATGTTGTACGACCCTGGCGTCGATGCCCTGGGCCTGGAACTGTTGGCGGTTCAGGCGCTGCTCGACATAGAGCGCGACGGCATCGATGATGTCCGCGTGCCGCGCCCCGCCGTCGGGCGCATGCGTTGGGGTTTTGGCTTTGACGGTCAGCGTGTGTCCGTGGTGTGCCAACGACTGTAGCGGCGGGCGAAAGCCCTTTACTACTCGGCGTCCTTCAGGGGCGGCATGGGCTTCCAGTTGGGATCCTTAACGATCTTGCGGGCGTCCTTCATGCCGCGGCGCAGCGCCGGAATGCCGGTCTTAAAGCATTTGTCGACTGCTGCCAGACGAATGAACTCCTTGCAGAAGGTCGCGGCATTGCCCAGACGGAACAGCATGGGGTGGTAGTCACCGTAGATCTGCATATAGCGAGCGAGGAAGCCTCGGTTGCGCATGATGTAGTAGCGGTTGGTGTCGCTCGTGGAGTTGAGCTGTCGTTTGCCGGCGATATCCCAGTTGGAGACGGCGCGGGCGCGCTTCACGAAATCGGGGTCCACGCGCACGAACACGTGCTCGGAAATGGCCGGGATATTGGAGCGCAGGGCGAGGATTTCCGTAGCAGGCATCGTCGCCGTAGATAAAGAAGCGCGCGTCGGGCAGGCCAATCTTGTCGACCACGCGGCGCGAGAACATGCCGCCCTCAAAGCACAGTTGGTTCATGGTGCGGTAGCCCTCGGGCCCCAAGTCCCACTTGGCGATGGGGTTAGGGATGCCGAGCGAAAGGATGAGCTGGTACTGCCAAAAGAAAGCGCCGCCGTCAAAGTCCAGGCGCGAACCCTGGATGACATCGTAGCGGTCGGTCCACTTGGCAAGACGCTCGATGCCTTCGGGGATGACGAGCACGTCGTCGTCCATCACCCAGAACCACTGGGCCCCCAGATCGTAGGCGCATTTAGTGCCAGCGGAGAAGCCGCCCGCACCGCCGCCGTTTTCGAGCTGCGGGGCGTAGATGACACGGTCGGTGCCGCCCTGCGCGTCGGGCTGCTCGGTGTCGATGCCCCACAGGCTGGCCAGGCGCTCGTTGAATGCGGTGCACATGGCCTCGGTCTCGCGCGAATTCTCGTTATCGACAATCACGATGCGCCAGGGCGTTGCCGTGAGCTCGGTCATGGAGTCGAACAGGTTGGCCAGGAGTTCCTGGCGCTTGTACGTAACGACAACGATGGCGAGCTTATCGATGGGAGCGGGAAGGGTTGAAGGCATGGGGCAATATATCCTTTCACGCGCGGCGGGCGAGCGCTGCGCGGAAGCTATCGAATACGTCCTTGGGACTGTTCTATTGTAAAGGCTCACCGCACCTTGTCGGCAAGCTTTGAATAAAACGCAGGAACCTGCTACGGGCCCGCCGCATGACGTGCGGCTACTTTGCCCGCAAGAGGCTCCATAGATTATATAAACGTCCGCTGGCGCGCTGACCCTTTGATACCATGAAACGACAGGTATTTCCTAAGGAGCACATTTGTCTACTAACGCCTCTGGCAGCCCTGTTCTGTCGCTGCTTATTCCCATTTACAATGTTCAGCGCTACCTGCGCGAGTGTCTCGATTCCGCCCTGGCGCAGACGCTCAAGGATATTGAGATCATCTGCATTAACGACGGGTCGACCGACAACTCGCCGGCGATTATCCGCGAGTATATGGAGCGCGATGGGCGCGTCAAGATGATCGACAAGGCCAACAGCGGCTACGGCGACTCGATGAACCACGGTCTGGAGATGGCGCGTGGCAAGTACGTTGGCATCTTGGAGTCCGATGACTTTATGGCGCCCGACGCACTCGAAAAGCTTGTCTCGGCCGCCGATAGCAATAATGCCGACTTTGCGAAGGCGAACTTTGATTTCTACTGGTCTAAGCCCGAGGAGCGCCGTTCGCTGCACGAGATGTTTAAGGCAAGGGATTGTGGCAAACCGGTGCATCCCAGCAATACGACGCAGTTCTTTAAGCAAAAACCGTCGATTTGGTCGGCCGTGTACCGTCGTGATTTTCTTGAGCGCAACGGTATCAAGTTCCTGCCGACTCCGGGGGCATCCTTTCAGGACACGTCATTCGCCTTTAAGGTGATCGCGTGCGCCGATAAGGCTGTTTACCTGCATGATGCCGTGTTGTCGTATCGCCAGGACAACGAGAATTCCTCGGTCAATTCTTCGGCTAAGGTCTTTTGCGTCAATACCGAGTATGCCGAGATTGAGCGTTGGATTCGAGAGGATTATGCCCGCGACCACGCAGGTGATGACGTCGCGCGCATGCTCAAGTTCAATCAGCTCATTAAGTACGATTCGTATATGTGGAACTATGTGCGCTTGGCGCCTAAGTTCTATAAGGAGTTCCTGGTGCAGATGGCCAAGGAATTTCAGGCGGCCTTGGACGCGGGGGAGTTTTCGCTTGACGATCTCAAGCCGTGGAAGCGCGCGAATCTCGCTGCCATCCTCAAAGATCCTGAGGGCTGGGTTGACGAGCATCCGAGCTTTGCGACGGATGGTGCCTTGGGGCGTGCTAAGTATTACGCCTCGGTTGGAGGCCCAGGCGTGGTCGCCGCCTTCCTCATCGAATCGCTGAGGGGGTAGGTCGGCATGGGAGAGGCCTCGGGTCCTAAAGCTACCATTGTCGTCCCCGTTTACAACTCTGCGCGCTCCATTCAGCGATGCCTCGATTCGCTGCTGGCTCAGTCCGAGCGCTCGATTCAGGTTGTCTGCGTCAACGACGGTTCGACTGATGATTCGTTGAACGTGTTGCGCCAGATTGCGCAGGCCGACGATCGCGTACTGGTGATTGACCAGGAAAACGCGGGCGTCTCGTGTGCTCGAAATGCCGGTATCGATGCCGCCGAGGGCGAGACCGTCTTTTTTGTGGACGCCGACGATTACATCGATGTCCAGACGGTCGAGCGTGTGCTGCATGCCATGGAGTCTGCAGATGCCGAGGCCGCCGTTTTTGGCGGCGTCTGTGAACCTGCCGATGCTGCCCCCAAACGCGTCCATCAACTCATGAGCCCCAAAGCTGGTACCTTCGGCGCCCGTGATTCCCAACTGCTGTTCCATTCGAATGCGCAGCCCTATGCCTGCCGTGCGGCTTTTTCGCGCGAGCTGCTTAATCGCGAAGGCATTCGCTTCGCCCCCGGTTTGGCTTTGGGCGAGGACGTCGTCTTCCAATTTGCGGCTTATGCGCTTGCCCGCAAGACCGTTGTCATGCCGGACAAGTTCTACCACTACGTGATGGAGAGCGAATCGGCGACGCACGAGTTCAACAGTGCCGAGGCTCGCGCCAAAAAGCTTGACGCCCACATGAGGATGCTCGAGGAGGTCTTGGAGGACTGGTCGGCCTACGGTCTTTTGGACCTGTGTCCCGGTGAGCTGATAACTTGGTTTTTGGACCTCATTGTGTTCGACCTGGCGCGCTTGGATGCCGATGACTTCCATCGCGTGGCGGCTCGCGTCAACATGGATCTCACGACGTTTTTGGGAACGGAGTGGGCGGATATGCCTGCTAAGGGCGCCGTTCGCCGTGTTGCCCACAAGCTCGTTGCGGCGACCACGGGCGTTTCGATGGCAGACGCCACGCTGTTTTATCTTTCGACTCGCGGTCTCAAAGCCTGCCTGGAGCGCTTTCTCTAATTCCAAGCGCTGCCGCCCGCCGCAACTCGGCTGCTAAAATAACCCTGTTACACGCTATTCAACAGGAGGTTCTCTTGCAGAACTCTGATACCCCTAAAGTTTCGCTGCTTGTTCCCATCTGCAATGTTGAGCGCTACCTGCGCGAGTGCCTCGATTCCGCCGTGGCGCAGACGCTCAAGGACATCGAGATCATCTGCATCAACGACGGCTCCACCGATAGCTCGCCAGATATCATCCGCGAGTACATGGAGCGCGACCCCCGTGTAAAGATGATCGACAAGGCCAACAGCGGCTACGGCGACTCGATGAACCGCGGCCTGGAGATGGCGCGCGGCGAGTACGTGGGCATCCTTGAGTCCGACGACTTTATGTTTGAGGATTCGCTCCAAAAGCTGGTCGCCAAGGCCGATGCCGAGCATGCCGATGTGGTAAAGGGCGACTTTTACCTGTATTGGTCCACGCCCAGCGAGCGCCGTGAGCTGTTTGGGATCATCGACGAGCATATGACGGGCGCCGCGTATCGCCCCGTCGATCGTCCGGGCATCTTCTACCGCAAACCTTCCATTTGGTCGGCTATCTATCGGCGCGAGTTCCTCAACGACAATCAGATTCGGTTCCTTCCCACGCCGGGTGCTTCGTATCAGGATGCGGGTTTTAACTTTAAGGTCTGGGCATGCGCCGAGCGTGCCGCGTTTATCGCGGACCCCATTTTGTGCTATCGCCAGGATAACGAGAAGAGCTCTGTTAATTCGCCCAACAAGGTGTTTTGCGTGTGCGACGAATATGCCGAGATGCAGCGCTTTTTGGATGAACGCCCCGAGCTTAAGGCTCAGCTTCAGGGCATTTTAATGCGCATGAAGGTCGATACGTACCGTTGGAATGATGAGCGCCTGGTCGATGAACTGCGCGAGCAGTTTTGGGAGAAGGCCTCTCCCGAGCTCAAGGCCGACTGGGATGCCGGTCGCTTTGACCTGTCGCTGTTCGATCCGCGTGGCGAGACCGACTTGCGCCTGATGGTCAAGTCGCCCCGCGCCTATATTGATTCGCGCTTTGGCTTTAAAAAGCCGGGCAAGATCAATACGTTTAAGCACTACTTTAAGATTGGCGGGCTGCCGCTGGTCTGGCGCGTGCTGACGTATCAGCGCACCTACGGTGATAATCCGCACCCCGATGACGTTCCGGTCGCACAGTAGGAGCACTTGACTATGGCTACCCCCAAGATTTCCGTTGTCGTTCCCATCTATAACGTGGAGGAGTGCCTGGCCTGGTGCCTGGACTCCCTGCTTGCGCAGGACATGCCCGATTGGGAAGGCGTGCTGGTCAACGACGGCTCGCCGGACGGTTCGCGCGATATTGCGGCTGCCTATTGCGAAAAGGACGCGCGCTTTAAGCTTGTCGATAAGCCCAACGGTGGCCTGTCGAGCGCGCGCAATGCAGGTATCGCCGCGTCCACGGCTCCTATCATCGCGTTCTTAGATTCCGACGATCGCTTTACGCCCGATGCATGCCGCGTGATCGTCGATGCCTTTGAGCGCGAGGGCTGCGACGTTTTGACCTTTGGCGCGAATCCGTATCCGCTGGAGGCGGGGTATCCGTGGCTTAACTATGTGCTGAGCCCGCGTGATGTGTCGTTTGTGGGCTATAGCTCCGACCTGCTGTTTAAGGAAGCGTCTCGCCCCTTTGCATGGCGTACCGCCTGCAAGCGCGAGTTTTTGCTGGGCAACGGGATCGTGTTTGACGAAACCGTTAAATATGGCGAGGATCAGGTCTTCGATTTTGCCGTGTACGGTCGCTCGCGCAAGACCGCGCTTATTTCGAACAAGCTGTATGACTACCGCGTGGCGCGCAAGGGTTCGCTCATGGACACCATGCGCTACGACGACGAGACACGTCTGCTGGAGCACGTGAAGATTTACTCCGCGGTGCTGGCTGACTGGCAGCGCGACGGTCTCGATGTCCGGCATGCCGATGACCTGGCATATTTCCTGTGCGATCTGGTGCTGTACGACGCGCTCAGGTTGCTGGGCTCGGACTGCGGCAAGGTGTTTGCTGCCGTCGCCGCGGCTCTTGCCGGTTCTGCCGTGGGCAGCGATGCTGTGCTCGCACAATGCGCTCCTTCTGTTTCTGCTATGGTGCGTGCGGCGCTTACCAGCAAGGCCCCCAATGCCCGTGAGTGCAAAAAGCTCATGTTCGATTACGACGTCTTGAGGTTTGGGCGTCTGGGTGCCTGCAAGCGCATGGCAGCGAACGCCCTGGGAAAGCGAGAAGTGTAGATGAGTATCAAGCGTTTGGCACTTTGCCGCAGTCAGGGCCGTCTGTTTGTGCTGCTTCGTTTTGCCGGTCAGGATGTCGCCGCGCTTATTGAGCGGGAGGGTTCTCAAGCGTTTGCCCATGCGACGACGAGCGGTTCTTCTGTGCCGTCGCTGGCGTTCCCGGTCGATCATGGCCGTGTACTGGCGCTTTGCCCTTCCGTTTCCGATTACGAGCGCGAGCTCGCCGTCTTGGTGCTTCCCTTTTTGGACGGCTCTACGATTGACGTCACATTTGCATCCGGTGACCAAAGGTTGGGCTCCATTCGCCTCGATAGCCGCGTGGCCAAGCTGGAATCCAAGATTAACTACAAAGCTAAGCCTGCGCTGTGTGCGCTTATCCGCGATGCGCAGCGTGGCGAACACTGCGGCCTCTACGAGATCGATGCCATTCGCTATTTGCCGGCAGACGCCGGCGCGGTGTGGCGCTATGAGGTTACCTGGGCGGGAGACCCCCAGTGCGCACCTGAGCTCCAGATCTTCGATACGCATATGAATGCCATCGATGTCACCGTGCATGTGTTCGAATCGCAGGTCAATGTGCCGCAGCAGAACGGATGCCGTGTCAATAAAACGTATCTGAGCGTAGAGATGCCTCAGGATATACGAGATTTTGTCGCGATTGTGAGCGATCCCACAGAGCGGATCCAGAACGGGTTTTGCGCTATGGATGGTCGCCTGTACAACGGCATGGTCGACGATAGCTGGAACCGCATGAAGGACGCGCGTGCAGACGACGCAGCTTATCGGCGTTGGTTTGAGCAACATCGCGCAAAGCCGGCCGATTTGGTGTGCCAGCGTGTCGCTTCGGCGGCCTTTGCCTATAGGCCGCTTGTGAGCATTGTGGTGCCGTGCTACAAGACTGATCGGGTCTACCTGCGCGAGCTGCTGGACTCGGTGCTAGCCCAGAGCTATGACAACTGGGAATTGCTCCTTATGGACGCCTCGCCCGAATGGGACGCGGTGGCCGCCCTTGCGGCAGGCGCTCACGACGAGCGCGTTCGTCGCATCGAGCTTCCCGGCAACGGCGGCATTGTGCTCAACACCAACGCTGGTATTGAGCAAGCGACGGGCGACTACATCGCGTTCTTGGACCACGATGACATCCTGGAACCGGACGCGTTATTCCACTATGTTGCCGCGCTGAACAAGGTTGCCGAGGGCGAGCGTCCCCAGGTCCTGTTCTGCGACGAGGACATGTTCCAGAAAACGGGGGAGTGGGGCCAGCCGGTCTTTAAGACGCGGCTCAACGTCGACCTGCTCTATAGCCATAACTGCGTGACGCATTTTCTGATGGTGGAGAAGGCACTTATCGATCGCGTTGGCATGTCTCCGGAAGATGTTGCGGGTGCCCAGGACTACGACCTGACGCTCCGCTGCCTTGCGGCGGGCGCACGGTTTGAACATGTTGCGCACGTGCTGTATCACTGGCGCGTGCATCCGGGATCGACCGCCGATGGTTCTGCCGATAGCAAGCCGTATGCCATCGAGGCCGGGCGCCTTGCGCTGCAGCGCCACTTTGATTCGTTGGGCGTTCACGGGACGGTCGAGGAGACCGAGACGCCGTTTGTCTACCGCATGCGCTATGCGCTGCCGGAGCCTGCGCCGCTGGTGAGCATTGTGATTCCCACCAAGGATCACATTGAGACGCTCGACGCCTGTGTAATGTCGATCGCCCAGAGAGTCACGTATGCCAATTACGAGATTGTCTTGGTGGAGAACAACAGCGAAGCCCCGGAGACGTTTGCGTATTACGAAACCCTGCCAGAGCGCGTGGCTGCAGCATCTGAAGGCAAGGGCATCGCGCGCGTTGTGTACTGGCCGGGCGAGTTCAATTACTCTCAGATCATTAATTTTGGCGTGGAGCATGCCAAGGGCGATTACCTTCTGCTGCTGAACAACGACACCGAGGTCATAAGCCCCTACTTTATCGAAGAGATGATGGGCTATATGCAGCGTCCCGATGCGGGCGTGGTGGGCGCCAAGCTCTACTTTGCCGATCATCTGGTGCAGCACGCGGGCATTGTGGTTGGCGTGCGTGGCGCACTTGCCCATGCCAACCAGGACTTCTCGGCAAAGCGCGAGGGCTATCTTGCCCGCGCTGTGCGCCCGGGCAACTTTAGCGCCGTAACGGGTGCCTGCCAGATGGTGCGACGCGACGTATTTGAGCGCGTCGGCGGCTACAACGAGGAATTCGCCGTTGCCTTTAACGACGCAGACTATTGCCTGCGCGTATGGGAGGCGGGCTACCGCACCATCTATACGCCCTATGCCGAGCTGTATCACTACGAGTTCACCTCGCGTGGCAGGGAAGAGGCCAACGAGGAAAAGCTGCGCCGCTGGAAGCGCGAGCAGGCGCTGTTCATGCAGCGCTCGCCGGAGCTCT
>URTP01000036.1 GCA_900550835.1 uncultured Collinsella sp.
ATCCCGCCGGAATCGGAGGGCAAGCCGCTCGTGCGCACCTTCGCCGCCTTCGTGCGCACGTGGGCGCAGAAGCACCCGTAGACAAAAAAACAGGGACGCTCCCACGGGAGCGTCCCTGTTCACTTCTGCGGTTCGTTATGCGTTCCAAGCCTTCGTCTGCTCGCGCAGCCAGTTGGCCCACGGCTCGATGCCCTCGCCCTTGAGCGCGGAGATCGGGAACACCTGAATGTTCGGATTGAGCTTCTTGACGCGCTCGATGCACTTTTCGAGGCTGAAGTTGAAGTACGGCGCAACGTCGATCTTGTTGACGAGCAGCACGTCGCAGATCGAGAACATGAGCGGGTACTTCAGCGGCTTGTCGTCGCCCTCCGGCACGGAGAGGATCATGGCGTTTTTCACAGCGCCGGTGTCAAACTCCGCCGGGCAGACGAGGTTGCCGACATTTTCGAGGATGGCAAGGTCGATGTTCTCCGTGCCAAGCCCCTCGAGGCCCTGGCGCGTCATGCCCGCGTCGAGGTGGCACATACCGCCGGTGTGCAGCTGGATGACCTTTGCGCCGCTGGTGGAGATGGTCGCCGCATCGACGTCCGAGTCGATGTCGGCCTCCATGACGCCGATGCGCAGCTTATTCTTGAGGCGTGCGATGGTCGCCTTGAGCGTGGTAGTCTTGCCGCTGCCGGGGCTGGACATGAGGTTCAGGAGGAAGGTGTGCTCCTTCTTGAGCTGCGCCCTGACCCGGTCCGCCTCCCGGTCGTTGTTTTCAAATACGCTCTGCTTTATTTCGATGACTCGCACTTTGCCATTTGTCATTCTTCCGCTACCTCGATTTCTTTGATTACCAGCTGGTCGCCCTGCTTGAGCGTCCAGCGGGTGCTGCCGCAAAACGGGCACATGGGGACGTCGTCCCTGGCGTTTTCCATGACCTCGTAGTCCTTGCCGCAGTCGGCGCAGTGGGCGATGGCTTTCACCATATTGATGTAGAGCTCTGAGCCCGCGCAGATGGTACCGTTTACGGCCTCCGGCCAGACCCCGTGCATGTACACGGGGACTATGCCGGTCATCTCTCCGACATCCACACTTACGGATGCGATGCGGGATACCCCGTACCGTTTGGCTGCGGCGTCAAGGGTATCGAGCATATTAAGAACTACTCCTAATTCATGCATTGGCGTTGTCCTGCTTTTCACTTTCGTGTTTCTTGAACATCATACTGGCAGTACCGGAGTCGCTGCAGTCCTGCTCGTCCGTCTTGGGTGAATTGGCCGCGATGCGCTTCGTCCGCTCCGCGATATTTGCGCCCAGCGCGGCGGCCCAGGCGTCGGGCGAGGTGGGCGGCACAGCGTCGTGAACCTTGTAGAGCTTTACGGCGTCGAACTCGCACTTGGTGGTGCAAAGCCCGCAGCCGATGCACTTGTTGGGGTCGACGATTGAGGCACCGCAGCCAAGGCAACGGGCGGTCTCGGCGCGCACCTGCTCTTCGTTAAAGGTCTCGACGTACTCGCTGAAGGGCGCGGCCTTCTCGCGCTCGTGGTCCACGTGGGCAACCTCACGGCTCGCGTTGTCATAGCTCTCGATCACGACATCGTCGCGGTCGAGCGCGGCGTAGCGGCGCTGGTTGCGGCCGATGGTGAGCGTGGAGCCCGGCTGCACAAAGCGATGGATGGACACGGCGGCCTCGTGACCGGCGGCGATGGCGTCGATAGCAAAGCTGGGACCGGTGTAGACGTCGCCGCCCACAAAGATGTCGGGCTCGGCGGTCTGGTACGTCTGCGGATCGGCAAGGGCACCCTGGCTGCGGCCGAGCTCCACCTTGGAGCCAGCCAGCAGGTCGCCCCACACAATGGACTGGCCAATCGACATGACGACACGGTCGGCATCGACACGGCGCAAGTCGTTCTCGTCATACTCGGGCGCAAAACGGCCCTCGTCGTCAAAGACACGCGTGCAGCGCTTAAAGGTGATACCGCACACACGACCGGCCTCGTCCAGGTGAATCTCCTTGGGGCCCCAGCCGCAGCTAATGTGCGCGCCGTCCTCAATGGCCTCGCGACGCTCCTCCTCGCTGGCAGGCATCTTGACCTCGCTCTCCAGGCAGAACATCTCAACGTGCTCGGAACCCAGACGGCAGGCGTTGCGCGCGACATCGATGGCCACGTTGCCGCCGCCCACCACGATGGTGCGCCCGGGCAGCGCGTCGATCTTGCCGCTGTTGACCTCGCGCAAAAAGTCGACGGCCACGGTCACGTCCTCGGCATCCTCGCCCGGAATACCGGCAAGGCGGCCCCCCTGGCAGCCAATGGCCACGTAAAAGGCTTTAAAGCCCTGCGCGCGAAGCTCGTCGAGCGTCACATCGCGACCGACCTCCACGCCATAGCGGAACTCGGCGCCCATCAGGCGAATGACCTCGACCTCGGCCTCGATAACGTCCTTCTGCAGCTTAAAGCTGGGAATGCCGTAGGTGAGCATGCCGCCCGGGCGCTCGTTTTTCTCGAACACGACGGGCTTGTAGCCCTTCTCGGCCAGATAGAAGGCGCAGGACAGACCGGCCGGACCGGCGCCGATGATGGCGATCTTCTGGTCGAAGCCGCCGGCACGCGTCGGGGTCACCACAGGTGGGACATAGCGAGTCGCGGCATCCAGATCGCGCTGGGCGATAAACTTCTTGACCTCGTCGATGGCCACGGCCTCGTCCACGCGACCGCGGGTGCAGGCATCCTCACAGCGGCGGTTGCACACACGGCCGCAGATAGCGGGCAACGGGTTCTCGCGCTTGATGAGCGCCAACGCCTCGTCATAGCGGCCCTGCGCCGCGAGCTTCAAATAGCCCTGAACGGCAACGTGCGCGGGGCAGGCCGTCTTGCAGGGAGCGGTGCCGGACTCATGCGTCTCGATACGGTTGTCGTTGCGGTAGTTGGGCGACCACTTGGTGTGGTCCCACTTGGTGGCATCGGGCAGCTCCTGGCGCGGATACTCGGGCACCTGTCCGCCAGCCTTTTTGCTACAGAGCTTCTGGCCCAGTTTGGCGGCGCCGGCCGGACACACCTCAACGCAGCGACCGCAGGCCACGCACTTGTCCTTCTCGACCTTGGCGACGTAGGCCGAGCGCGACAGGTTGGGCGTGTTGAACAGCTGCGAAGTGCGCAGGGCGTAGCACACGTTGACGTTGCAGTTGCAGATGGCGAAGATTTTGTTCTCACCGTCGATGTTGGTGATCTGGTGCACAAAGCCGTTGTCCTCGGCCTGGCGCAGGATGTCGTAGACCTCCTCGCGCGTCACATAATGGCCGCGGTCGGTCTCGACCACGTAGTCGGCCATATCGCCCACGGCGATGCACCAATCGGCCGGGTCGTCGGCGCAGCCCTCTCCCATCACGCGACGGCTCGCGCGGCAGCTGCAGGTGCTAGCGGCATACTTACCTTCGTATTTGTCGAGCCAATGCTCGATATGCTCGATCGGCACCGAGGTGCTCGCGGCATCGATGGCCTTCTCGACCGGAATGACATGCATGCCGATGCCGGCACCGCCGGGCGGCACCATCGGCGTGGCCTTGGACAGCGGTCCCTTGGACGCCTGCTCAAAGAACTTGGCATAGACCGGATGCTCCTCGAGCTGGCTCACGCGCATGTTGAGGAACTCGGCGGAACCCGGCACCAGCATGGGCAGCACCCACTGCTTGGCGCGCTCGGGGTTTTCCCAGTTGTACTCGAGCAGACCCGTGTAGCTCATGTCGTCGAGCATTTTTTCGATATCGGCCTCGGGCATGCCGGTGAGCTTGACCATCTCGGGCAGCGTATAGGGACGGCGCATCTTCATCTTGCAGAGCACTTCGGCCTGCTCGTCGGTTGCGGCCTCGGCAAACGACCAGTACTCGTAGCCCAGCAGCTCGTCGCGGTGCAGCAGGCGGTTGGTGCAGTGCTCACACAGTTTGACGATGGCCTCGCGCGGATGCTCCGGTATCGGCGGCACGAACTCCGCGCCGATATCGGGCTCGGTATAGCTAATCCCCGGTCCGTTGAGAATCATAGTCGTCCCTTCTCTTGCCACAGCCCGGCGAGACCGCAGCGCCCCTCTTTTTTGCAGGCCGGGCATGCCCCCATGCCTTTCACCCGCCATTGTTGACATTGTGTCAAAAATAGTATTGACGAACCGTCAACAATATTCAAGACTGTTAGGCGAACGGTCAGGCAAAAGAGGATGAAAGGCGGCAAAACATGGGCAACAACGCAGCAGATATCTCTGTGGTCGATGCCGTCCCCGCATCCGATAGCGCGGCAAAACGCCTGACGGGCGACGAGCGCCGTCGCGAGATCCTCGCCGCTGTGCGCGCCGTGAGCGCCGAGCTTGGTGTGTCCCATCTTTCGGTATCGGCCGTGACCAAGCGGGCTGGCTGCACGCGTTCGCTGTTCTACCACTACTTTGCCGATATGGATGCCGCCGTCACCGCCGTTATGGACGAGGCAATCGACGGCTTTATCGCCGAGCTCGAGCAGTGGAACGCCAGCCGCACGGTTGGCGACATCGAAGGCGCACTCGACACCGTTGCTCCGCTCTTTAAGCGCCTGGTCGTGAGCGGCCACGAGTTGCCGAGCACGCTCACCTCGAGCAGCGGCGCGCTCTACGGCGGCTTTTTGCACAACGTGGTCCAGCGCGTGGCGCAGTATATCTGCGATACCACCGTGGTGGATTTTGTCGCCCATCATGAGCTACGCATCGACCATGTCTACGAGACGTTCTACACCCTCATTATGGGGTTGTTGATGTATATCCGCACGCACCCCGATGTGCCCGACGAGACGGTCAAGGAAATCATCGCCTCGACACTCCACATCGAGGGCTATACCGCCAAGTATCCGGAGCGCAAGCCCCAGAACTGACGACATTTGGCCAAACTGCCCGCGATCAGAAGAGGGGCCGCGGGCGTGTGAAAGGAGAGCAGCATGCTGTTCGATGTTTGGGGTAGCGATACCCTTATCCACTGGGCCGGCTGGGCCATGGTCTTTATTGGCCTGATCGTGCTCAACGAGATCGGCCGCCGCACCAAGCTGGGCGCGGCAATCATCTTTGGCGTGGCTCCGCTGGCCATGACCATCTACTGCGTCGCTATCGCCATCGGCGTTTCGCAGGGCGCCGAGTGGGCGCTCACCAACCCCACCCATGTGTACCAGAACAGCTGGTTCCACTACGCCAAGGTCTACGCGGCGTTGGCCGGTTGCTGGGGCTTCATCGCCATTAAGTATCAGTGGGGCAAGATCGGCAAGGCGCACTGGTTCCGCGCGTGGCCGTTTGTGATCGTCGCCATCAACATCATGATCGCCGTCGTGTCCGACTTTGAGAGCGCCTATCACTTCTTTGTCCTGGGCCAGTCCACTTGGGTCACCTCCGAAGGTGCTACGCAGCTTGCCGGCTGGAACAACGTGTTCAACGGCATCGCCGGTATCATCAACATCTTCTGCATGACCGGTTGGTGGAGCGTCTACGCCTCCGAGGACAAGACCGACATGCTGTGGCCCGACATGACCTGGGTCTACATCATCGCCTACGATATCTGGAACTTCTGCTACACCTACAACTGCCTGCCCGCCCACTCCTGGTTCTGCGGCTTTGCGCTGCTGCTGGCGCCCACCGTCGCCGCCTTTATCTGGAACAAGGGCGGTTGGATCCAGAACCGCGCCTTTACGCTGGCCATTTGGTGCATGTTTGCCCAGGTGTTCCCGTACTTCCAGGAGGAGTCCATCTTTGTGACCCACTCCACGCTCGACCCCAGCGCCGCTACTGCGGTCTCGATCGCCGCACTGGTCGCCAACATCGCCGCGATCATCTACATCGCCTACCGCGCCAAGAAGCTCGGCCGCAATCCCTACAAGCAGGATGTCTTTGAGGGCACCAGCGATTGGGAGAAGGCTACCGCTCGCCGCGCCAAGGTGGATTACGCACACGCCGAGTAACGCGCTCGCTGCCGTCCGCATTTGGATGTAGGCGCGTCTCTTTGGCTCCGTAATCTCGCGTTATGCGCAGCCCCCGGAAAGCAATTCGTTTGCTTTCCGGGGGCTTTTTGCTGTCGCGCGTGCATTCATGCACATATTCACAATGTATCGCGCAGATAAAATCGAATTTCCGACTGCACGCCAGCTCTATGTGACCTTAATTTTGGGTACATTGTTGTCCCGATATTGAGCTTGGGGGATATATGGAAAATGAGACGAGGGGCCAAGAGGACGCGGCCCAAGATGCAGCGGCGTGCGCCGAGGCCTTGGAGAGCCTAGACCGGTTTTCGCTGGACGAAGTTGCGTTTGACGAGACAATCGCCGACATGCAGGACGCGGCGGGCGATGGCATACCGGATACGGGCGACGACGTCGAGGATGCTCGCGATGAAGCCGATGTCGAAAAAGGCGATGACGAGGGCAATGGCCAACCGGAACCCAACGCGGGAGATGAGACCTCCCTGCTTGGCGACTTGCCCGTCGACGAATCGCTCACCCGCGAGCTCCCCGGCTTGGGCTCTGCGCCAGTCGTCGACGAGACCATCGCCATGGGAGATATTCCCCTGCCGTCCGCTCCCTCGGCACACGAAGCCGAGGTTCGTCATCGTAAGATGTCGCCCAAGCGCCGCAATCTGATGGTCGCCGGTGTCGTGGCTGTCGCGCTCGTCGCCGGCGGCGCGGGCTATGCGGCTTGGAACGGATACCAGCAAGAGCAGGCCGCCGTAGTTGCCGCAAACGCCCATACCATGATGTCGGTGCAAATTGGCGTACATGCCGCGGGACTCGACTGCTCCACCGGCTCAAAGATCCCCGTGCAGGTGAGTGGCCAGGACTCCGACGGCTCTTCTGTGAGCGAAACGCTCTACGTTGACGAGCACGGCCGCGGCATCAAACTGCTGCCCGGCGATTACACGCTCTCCATCGCTGCCTCCCCCATCGCGGCCGACGGCACCATCTATACCGTCCCGACCACCAAGACGCAGGTCACCGTTAAGAGCGATGGACAGGATTTAAGTGCCCAGGCTGCCTTTAAACTCAAGGTGCCTTCGGCCGACACGGTAACCAACGACCAGATCGACGCCGCCGCCAAGTATGCCGAGGAAGGCGGCGCGAGCTCCGCCGCCACCGCCAAGGTGCTCCAGCAGGCGGCAACCGCGCGGCGCGACGCCGCCGTCAATGCCGTGAGCGCGCAAAAGGCACAGGCAGCCCGTGATGCCGACGCCCGTCACAAGGCAACCGACCTCTACCAGCTCGATATCCCCGTCGAATGGTACGGCAAGGTCGAGACTTGGCAAAATGGCAGCACGCTATGCATCTATCTTGCCGGCGACAGCGATACGCCGATTGTGACGCTCGTCGCGGTGCGCGAGGGCGAGAGCTTTACGCCCGATGAGGGCGATACGGTTTTGGGTGCGGCCAATCTAGGCAACGGTTATACCGTCTACGCCAGCGGCCCCGTCTATCCGTACGTGGTGCCCCAGACCATCAACGGGCGCACGCAGAACCCCGTGTCGACCTATCCCATGGACACAGCCATTGAGCTTGTCGAGCTTACGACCGGCAACCGCTACACCTACAGCCAGATCAAGAGCGTGCTGGTCGGCAAAGACGGCAAGGCCGACGCTGCCACCAAGCTCGAATGCGACTACATCGCCCAGATTCTGCTGCCGAGCATCAAGGCCCAGGACTAGCCGGGCGCATCATGGTACTCCCCAACCGTGATGAAGGGGCCAGGAGGTCCTGGCCCCACAGATCCGTAGATGATTAGGCAAGGAGCCACTTCCATGCGGGCACAGCGTGTACCACACCGTGTTCACATGGAATATCGGCCTGTTCATCCATAGTAACGATTACCGACTCGCCAAGATCAAACTGGGCCATCGAGGCATCGAGGGCTGCAATTTCGCGTTCGCGCGTTTTCTCGCTTGCCATATCCACACTCACCTGAGTCAGGCTATAAGCCTGCATGAGAAGTGCATCCCCAGCCACAAAGTCAACCTCATGGCTTTTATTCTTCTCCTTGACCAGTAGGCGGCAGACCGAACCGACCCGCACCGCAGGAGTCCTTCTTCTGAGCGCATTGAACACCGCAGTCTCGAGCCTCTGGCCCTGGTCCAATGCCGATGCGGGAGAGAATGCTCCAAACATCGCAGGATCGACAGCGTAGACTTTAGACGCAGACCGCGTATTATTTGCAAGTGAACGCGTAAACTCCGGCACAGAAAACAGCAGGTAGGCGTCCTCGTAATACTCAAGTAAGTCGCTGAGCGAATTACGACTGACGGGTATCTGCCTGCTCTTGAACTCGTTGTACACCTTGTTCACCGACAGCTCTCGTCCCGAAGATGCCATACACCGCGTCAGAAACAGTGAGGCCAAACGAGGGCTCTTGACGTCGTAACGCTCCACAACGTCCATAGCGACCGTTCGCGACGCATATTCCTGTAGCAGCTGAATCGCGTCTGCGGGCGTCTGCTCAAGTGTCGCGATGAATCCCCCTCGCTCGAGATATCCGACCAGATGGTGTCGGAGCAACGCTGCAGCGCTTGAGGAGAAGGGCGCGTTCGACTCAGGAACGCTCCCCGTCTTATATCGGACGTATTCCGAAAAACTCAACGGAAAAAGCTCTCGCACAAGAGAACGGCCCCTGAACTCGCTCTTAAGTTCTGAGGACAGCATCTTAGAAGAAGATCCCGTCACGTAAACGGTCGCCTTCTCCGTATCGACCACGCGTCGCAGAAACGCACCCCATTCGGGTATTTCCTGGATCTCGTCAAAGAAAAGGTAGGCGCCCTCGCCTCGAGCAGCAGGATATAGTGCATAGAATGTATCGAGCACGTCCGCTAGTAGCGATGGCTCATACGGACGCAAGCGCTCATCCTCAAAATTGAAATATAGCATCCGGTCAAGCTCGACGCCTTGGCCCTGAAGCCGCCGCATCTCCTGATACAAGCGATACGTCTTTCCACAACGACGGGCGCCCACAATCACATATACGATGTTGTCGCGCTTTGGCTCCTGCGGGTTGCCCAGATCAAGGTCGCGCTCAAAGACCTGCGGAATCCCCTGTTGCTCAAAGTCCTTTATTTTTTGAGCCACCAAGTCGTTGAATGCCATAATTCTCCAATCTTGCTCTCCTGCTAATCAAGATTATAACGATTCTTGATTAGCAGGAGAGCAAGATTATGCGTATCTTGATTAATGGATAAGCAAGTTTTCTATTAGTGGCCCCTCCCGGAGGATATCGAGCGGCCGAGGGGGGCAGGCATGAACGCCTCTAGCCGAAAACAAAGTAGCTAAAAAAGCCCCGTCCCAAATGAGCTACTTAACGCCAGGGGTCGGCTTCGAAGAGGGGCTCGCGCTCGGGGCGACGATCGCTATAAGGATCGTAGCCGTCGTCATCCTCGTTCTCGGCACGGATGTAGGGGTCGCGCGGCTTGGGCACAGGCTTGGGTGCAGGCTTGGGTGCGGCCGGCGCGGCGTTGGCGACCGGCGCATTCGTCTTGTTCTTGTCTATCATCTGCATATCTCCTTGCCATGCAATCGTGTTCAACATTATCGATTGTCGCACGAAAAAGGGCGGCGGACCCAATTGGATCCGCCGCCCTTGGCGTTTAGAGACGGCTGGCAGATTTTAAGGCATGTCCCATAAATCTACTCGGCGTCGGGGACCTCGTAGGTAGCAGACGGCGTGTTGTCGCACACGACGGTAAAGCCGCCGTCCTTGTCGGCATCGACCGTCACCTGATCGCCCTCGCGCACCGTACCGTCGATGATGGCGGCGGCGATGGCGTCCACGACCTCGCGCTGGACCAGGCGCTTGAGCGGACGGGCACCGAACACGGGGTCCAGGCCACCCACGGCGAGCATCTGCTTGGCCGCCGGGGTGATGGCAAGCGTCATGCGCTCCTTGGCCAGACGCGCGCGGACGTCGGCAAGCTGGATGTCGACGATCTTCTCGATCTGCGCCATGCCGAGCGGATGGAACACCACGATATCGTCGATACGGTTGAGGAACTCGGGGCGGAAGGTCTGAGCCATGGCGGCGTCGACCTGATGGCGCATCTCCTCCTCGTCCTTACCGGACAGATCGGCGATGGCCTTGGAGCCCACGTTAGACGTCATGATGATGATCGTGTTCTTGAAGGACACCTGGCGACCCTGGCCATCGGTCAGACGGCCGTCATCAAGCACCTGCAGCAGCACGTTAAAGACATCCGGATGAGCCTTCTCCATCTCGTCGAGCAAAATCACGGAGTACGGACGACGGCGCACGGCCTCGGTAAGCTGGCCGCCCTCGTCGTAACCCACGTATCCCGGAGGCGCACCGATCAGACGTTGGACGCTGAACTTCTCCATGTACTCGGACATGTCGATACGCACGAGCGCACGCTCGTCATCGAACAGGCACTCGGCAAGCGCCTTGGCGAGCTCGGTCTTGCCCACGCCGGTGGGGCCCAGGAAGAAGAAGCTGCCGATGGGCTTGTCCGGATCGGAGAGGCCCGCACGGCTGCGACGCACGGCCGCGGCGACAGCGGAGACCGCCTCGTCCTGGCCGATGACGCGCTTATGCAGCTCGCCCTCCAAGCCCTTCAGCTTGTCGAGCTCGCCCTGCATCATCTTGGAGACGGGCACGCCGGTCCAAGCGCTCACGACCTCAGCGATCTCATCGGAGGTCACCTGCTCGTTGAGGCCCTCGCCGTCCTGCTGCTTTTGCGCCTCGAGCGCAGCCTCGGAATCCTGAATCTGCTGCTGCAGGCCCGGAATCACGGAGTAGCGCAGCTCGGACGCACGGCCCAGGTCGCCGTTGCGCGTCGCACGCTCCTCTTCGCTCTTGGCCTCGTCGAGCTGTCCCTTGAGCTCCTGCACGTGGTCGATGGCGTTCTTCTGGTTGAGCCAGCCGGCCTTTTGCACGTTGAGCTTTTCTTGGACCTCGGCAATCTCTTGGCGCAGGGCCTCCAGACGCTCCTTGGAGGCGTCGTCGGTCTCCTTCATGAGCGCCTGCTCCTCGATCTGCAGCTGGGTGAGCTGACGCGTGGTGGCATCGATCTCGACCGGCATGCTGTCGAGCTCCATGCGCAGGCGGCTTGCCGCCTCATCAACCAGGTCGATGGCCTTATCGGGCAGGAAGCGGTCGGCGATGTAGCGATCGGAGAGGTCGGCGGCCGCCACGAGCGCGCTATCGGTGATATGCACGCCGTGGAAGATCTCGTACTTCTCCTTGAGGCCACGCAGGATCGAGATGGTGTCCTCGACGGTGGGCTCGGAGACCATCACGGTCTGGAAACGACGGGCGAGTGCCGCGTCCTTCTCGATGTACTTGCGATACTCGTCGAGCGTAGTCGCGCCGATTGCGTGCAAGTCGCCACGGGCAAGCGCCGGCTTCAGGATGTTGCCGGCGTCCATGGAGCCCTCGGTGGCACCCGCGCCCACGATGGTGTGGAGCTCATCGATGAACAGGATGACCTTGCCTTCGGACTTTTGGACTTCCTTGAGCACGGCCTTCAAGCGGTCCTCGAACTCGCCGCGGTACTTGGCGCCGGCGACCAGCGCGCTCATGTCGAGCTCGATGAGGTCGCGGTCGCGCAGGGTGCTCGGTACGTCGCCGGCCACGATTCGCTGAGCAATGCCCTCGACGATGGCCGTCTTGCCGACGCCCGGCTCGCCGATAAGCACGGGGTTGTTCTTGGTGCGGCGGGACAGAACCTGAATAGTACGACGGATCTCGTCGGTACGGCCGATGACCGGGTCGAGCTTGCCGGCGCGAGCCAGATCGCAGATGTTGCGACCGTACTGCTCCAACGCCTCAAACTGCGTCTTGTCCTCGGCAGACGTCACGCGGTCATCGCCGCGCAGTTCCTCGTAGACTTGCTCGATGCGCTCCTTGGTCACGCCGGCGCCACGCAGCACGCGACCCGCCTCACCCTTGTCCTCGGCAAGTGCCATCAGCAGATGCTCGGTCACCACAAAGCTGTCGCCCATCTTGGTGGCCTTTTTCTCGGCCTTCTCGATCACGCGAACGAGCTCGTTGGACAGGCCCATCTGCTGACCCTCGCCCGACACCTTGGGCGCATGGTCGATGGCATCTTGTGTGGAGCGTGCGAGCTGAGCCGGGTCGGCACCGATGCGCTCGATGATCACGGAGATATTGCGCTCGCCGGCACCGAGCAGGGCAGACAGCAGGTGGATCGGCTCCACCGCGCCGGCCTGTGCATCGGCAGCCGTGCTCATGGCGGTCTGCAGCGCCTCGCGCGACGTCATTGCTAGCTTATCGATTCTCATGGAATCACCTCTCTTGGGGCGGCCGCCCTACGGGGCGGCTTCACGTTGTTCGAGAAGTATTGTTGCCAGCTTTACGCGATCTTATACACAAATCTAAGTCTCTATATATAAGATTTTCTGAGTGAATTACGGATAGGGTACTGAGATGTCAGCCCGCCGCTGCCCAGGCGCGCTACCGTCTCGATCTGTAACATCTAGCAGCCATTTTTGATCCTAGATGTTACAGATCGAGACAGACCGAAAACCACCACAAAGAGGACAGGCACCTTTGTGGTGGTCGCGGTCTCTACTCCTTCGCCGAACCCGTACTTCCCGATTCGACGGTCCAGGGCATCTCATCCTCGAACAGCCATGTACGGGCAGACCCACTATCGCGTGCAGTCTGCGGGTCAGGCAAGCAGGTCTGTTTATAGGCATCTTGGATACACTGACCCATAAAATCGTTGAGCTCGGTCTGGTCGCCCTCCATGACATAGGCGACATCGCCGTCCATGATGTAGATGCCCGGACCCTCATTGCCCTCGTAGCCCGGATCGTACGAGACATCACATAACTTTGCGCCGTTTGCAGTGTCCAGCTCGATGGACGAGTGGCATCCGCCAACCATGTCGTTCGCTTTTGCCCGATAGGACGCATATCCGTACCAACGCTTAAATGTTTTGCCCTTGAGTAGCTCGGACGCCCTATCGATCAGGCTTGTATCCGTGGTATAGCGCATGGCCCCAAGCTGAATACGCGGATAATTGCTAATACCCAGCACAGCCGGCTGCTCATCAAAATCAACGGTAATGGTCTCGGGCTTGTCGTCGCCGGTCAGAAGTTCGACAGATTGAGTCACAGGCTTGACCACCGGCTCCGTCACCGCAGCAGGTAGAAATGCCATACCGACAGCGCCCGCGCCAACCACAGCGATCGCAAGCGCCAAGACAATCAATCCAATACGGGCAGAACGGCTCACGGCAAAACACCCCACAATGCAAACCTTCGCCACCTGCACTAATGATACCGCCAGCTAACACTATTACCAAAAGAAGCCGCGCGCTCCTCACCACCACAAAGGGGACAGGCACCTTTGTGGTGGTTTTCGACGCTAACGGTCGACCATCTCGCGCAATGAGATTAAACTTGAATTGCTCTCTGAACATATCCATTTCTGCCTATCCTCAACAGATCTTTGTCTCGAGGAGCGCATATGAAGCCGCCTCATTCCACCGGTCGCAACGTCATCGCCATTCTCGCCATACCCATCGTGATGCTCTTCCTTATCGTCATCACGCCCTTTTCCCTTGGTATCACCTCGCCCTTCGATTTATGCGGAATGGTCGACGCCGGCTCGCGTGCCACCTCGCTCTCCTTTATCTGTCGCGGCGTGTTTTACGAAGATGGAATTCCCACCGGAAGTTGGCAGTCAAAGTTGCCACTGCTCGGTCAGATCGACGGATGCTCCCCCTATTTCTGCCTTGGACCTCAGACGCTAAACTATCTAATCGACGACCAGCCACTCGACTTCATCACCCTCGCCTACGACTACGCACCAAACACCGATGAGCGCCACATGAACCAAGTCCTCGACAAGATGCTTGGACAGTGCGGGCTCACCGAGGAGGCCGGTCGAACCATCTATAGCAACCAGAAATTAAAGCGAACAGAACTCCGCCGTGTCGGAAAAATCAAAGGGCGAAACGGGGCCGCCTACTGGGATGCCTGGGCAACACGCGACAAGGGCGAATTCGGACACAGCACCTATATGGTCACTGTCTACACCAAAGACGGAATTAAGGACAATGTTGACGATTTCGCGTCATCCAAACTCGGCATCCCCAAAACAACCAAACCCGCCAGCCCAGATGAAATTCTGTAGAGCCGCCCATTAACATGCCGCTCAACGATCACAACAACATCGAGCTCGTCCCCACCACCACAAAAGCGCCTGTCCCCTTTGTGGTGGCTTTCGGCTCCGGCGCCCCGCCGTCTCAATCTGTAATATCTAGCGGACCTTTTAGGTCCCAGATGTTACGGATTGAGACGGAATAATCGGCGGCAACTGTTTGTCTCAATCTGTAACAACTACTCGGCAAAGTGGGGCCTAGATGTTACGGATCGAGATTGGCCGCGAAGCCCCGTCCGAAAATCTCGATCTGTAACAGTA
>URTP01000037.1 GCA_900550835.1 uncultured Collinsella sp.
GGTCGAGCCGCGAGCTACTTAGGTTGTACGTGGAGAGGGCGTTGATGGCGGCCATGAGTCGCTCCTCGCGCACCTCATCGGGCGGAAGGGGGAGCGTGGGCTCGGAGGTTTTGCGACGCTTGGGTGCCGGGTCCGACGGCGTCGGTGCTGGTACAAGGTCTCGTGCCGCGCGCCGCAGTTCGATAAGGGCGTTATCGAACATGACGGTTTTAGAGTCGCGAAGCAGCTTGGGGTCGAGCCCGTGGAACACGGCGTAATCTTGCAGCCACACGCGCGCAAACCGGTCGATGCCGGGCTCGAAGGCGCGATAGACATCCCAAAAAGCCTTGATCTTGTTAAAACCATCGAGTGGATTATCTACGCCAATGCCGCAGATCAGCTCATAGAGATACAGAAAGGCAAAGGACGTAGACGTTTCCTCGACGGTTCCGCGGCGCACTTGGGCACGCCAGGTAAAGTAGCCGCGCAGTTGCCGGTCGCTCATGGCGTTGTAGGTGGGAAAGTACGACTTAAAGGTGCCGTTGTAGGGACAGTCGTCCTCAAAGTCGGCCATCAGCAGGCCCTGGCGGTAAAAAAGCTCGGCTTCCGAAAGCCAGCGGCCCGCACCGCCCTTGGGGTCATCCTGCCAGCGCGATATCTCGCGCATTTTACGGTACTGGTCGGGGAGGAAATTCTGCATCTGTCGGCCGGTTTTGAGAATCGGCTCGTCTGCGTAGGTTTCGTTTGAGAAGCGGGCGGACTGATGGGTCCGGGCCTCGGCCATAATGCGCTCGATGAGCATCTTGATGTCCTGGTCGGCCACCGCTCCTCCTCTCGAACGCAGCTACGGTGACCTCATATCATAGCACAGCATCAAACAGATGTTCGAGATACCGCTGCGTTGATAGATTTAGAACAGGAGGGCGTATATGACGGCGATGACGACGGAGGGAAGCATATTGGCCGTGCGGAAGGTCTGAGGACGGATGAGGTTGACGCCGACGCAGAAGATGAGCATGGAGCCTACGAGCGAAAGGCTGTTGAGGGCTGCTGTGGTCATGATGGGGGAGAGCGCGCCGGCAAACAACGTGATCGTCCCCTGGAACACGGCGACGGGCAGGGCGGAGAAGATGCAGCCGCGGCCAAGCGAGGCCGTCATGGTGCAGACGATGATGCAGTCCAGTGTGCCCTTGAGGGCAAGCGTTGACCAGTCGCCGAGCAGGCCGTCCTGGATCGATCCCACAATGGCCATGGCGCCGATGCACACGGTGAGTGAAGTCGAGACAAAAGCGTTGGTGAACTCGTTATCGCCCTCACTGCCAGTCTTGCGCTTGAGCCATTCGCCAAGGTTCTCGATGGAGGCCTCCAAGTTGATGGCCTCGCCGATGAGCGAACCGAGCGCAAATGAGACGATGAGCATGGTGGTACCGGTGGTCGCTAGCGCCTTTCCATCGATGATGAGCATCTTTTGCATGGTGCCGCCCAGGCCGATAAACAGGACGCACAGCCCCGATGCTTTCATGAGCGTGTCTTGGATGCGCGGTGTAATGAAGCGGCCGCCCGCTAATCCCAAAAGACCGCCCGCAACTAAAAGCGCAACGTTGATGATTGTTCCCAAGCCCGGCATGAGCCCTCCTGTATTGATGCCAACGTGGCAATCGTAGCAGAACGAAATGCGAGGCACATCGCGACTCATCTAATACGTTATATAAGTGGTATTAGGAATGATGCGCAGCATTTAAGCCTCAGGTGGTTGTCGGGACATAGGGATAGTAGTCAAAGCGCAGTGTCATAAGCCGCTGTGGGGATTCAATAGCCGCGGCGATGATATTGGCATCGCGGGCACGATCAAACCCTTCGAGTTCGATCTGATACGAGACGTCTTGCATAATGTCCAGACGTCGCCAGGCTAGAAGTGTGTCGCCATCGAATTCCAAGGTCTTGCCTCCGTCTGGGGCAACGGCGTATAAACGCAGTTTAGCGGTGGTTGCAGGGTCGACAACCGTGACCTTTTTAATTTCGTTTCGAGTATTCTTGGCGCCCAACAAGGTGAGCAGTGTTGGGGCCACGACCTCGCCTGATGGCAAAAAGACGACTTCGATGGATTCGGGAAATGCGATGATGGCCGACTTGCGGACGGGCTGATTGGCGGCGGCAACTTCGATGTTTGCAGCATCGATGACCTCTGTGTGGTCGAGGGCGGCAAGCACGCAGCAGTTACCTTCATCGATCTCCTGAGGATCAGCAAGTCCCAGACTGTCCGCGAGCTCGGGATCGTTTGGACCGGTAGCGGGCTCATTCGGTGCTTCGAAAGAAGCTGGGACGCTGTTTGTCGGCGACGGCGTGTCGCCCGCACCTGCTTCTTTGTCCGTGCTCTCTTCTTGTATGGTTGCGTTGATGGGTTCGTCGTTTGAGGGGAGCGTCTTGGCGTCAAGCGCGGAGGGGACAATCCCGATGGCTCCGGATCCGTTCCACTCCATTTCGAGAAGCGCCGGGTCGGCAAGAATGCGTTGCCTGCTTTGCGCGTGGGCATCGATTTCAATAGGGCCTGCCTCTATCCCTCGTGTAAGGCTGAGTGATCCGGCTGACTTCTCGAAATGAGCGTCTGTGTCTTTGGTGCTGACGGCGTAGAACAGCAGGGATGCTTCTCCCGCCGCGATGGCATCGGTGCCCGCCTTGGTCAGCCGCAGCGATGCCGTGAATGAGAGGGTGGGCTGCACATCGTCTGCATTCGCGGCGGCGCAGCCCAGACATATACCGCCTCCTTTCTCGAAAAACGCACCGTCGAAGGCGACCTTCGCTCCGTTCGCCGAGTCATCGACCGAAGCGATATCGATGCGCAACCCCAAATCGCACGGATCGCCATCTGCATCGAGCACAATCGAGCGCCATGTGCAGACGGCGCACCCCGCCTGGGAGCCGTTTGCCTTGTTCGAACGATTGATATCCACGACTATCGAGCCGTCCGTATTACGACGAAGGCATCCCGAGGTTGAGATTGCGGCCTGTGCGAACGAAAAACGCTTGCACGCAATGGCGCTCGACGGATTTGGTGCGGAGCTTAGGGCTGCTGGTAAGGAGTCTGCCATGACGGGAGTCGCCCAAGCGGCGACAGGCGTTCCGGTTGCGAGCGCGCCGCAGAGTGCGACGACGGGCAAAAGGTTCTTCGATGCCATGGGGTCTCCTTAGCTAATTTAGTGCGGCCTGTCCGTGTTTCGTTTCTGGCTGCGTTTGATGTGCAGACCGAGGCCGGCGGTTCCCGCACCTGCTGCCGTGGCGCCTGCTGCCAAGAGCCATCGTCTGTCGTCTGTCTGTGCCAACGGTTCCTTGCAGTTGCCGCGGTCGAGCTCCGAGAGGTCGACCGTCACTTGCGTGGCGGCCTGCGCCTGTTCTTGCTGGGCAAAGGCCATGGCTGGCCCAAACGCTAAGATACTGACGGCGGCGGCCAGGGCGACGGCCTTATGCCGTGTGCGCACCGGGCTCGACCGTCCAGGTGATCGTTGCAACCTGATCGCCTTCGCCGGTTACGCGGAAGATGTCGCGCGTGACGCGGGCGACGTTTCCGCTTGTCTTGAGCTTAATATTGTCCGTGCCGCCGGCAATGCCCTGGTAGCCCATGTCGAAGGCTGCATTCTTGGAAAGATCGAGGCCCGTCTCCTGCATTGCGGCGCTGGCGTTCTGGAGTGCGCCGTCGGGGCCGACCTTAAAGTCGATGGAATTCTGCGCGGTTCCGGCCTTGGCGTCGGCGGCAATGGTCCAGGTGTTCATGGCGTCGATCTTCATGTTGGTGACATGGATGCCGTAGGCCGAATGATTGTCGATGGTGGTCGCGTCTTCTGAGGGGCCCTGAAGCGTGCCGTCGGCCTTGGCGACGAAGGGAATAACCGTCGGAACTTTGAACTCTACGTTGTCGATCTCGGTCCTGACCATTACTTTCGTGGTTCCAACGCGCCCGGCTGCCAGAGCTGGCGTCGGGGCGCCGCCCATTGCGAGCGCGAGCGCGAGCCCTGCGCCCACGACGAGCGCTCTGGCTCCGTTCATGTTCCTGGTGATGTCCATGGTCGTTCCTTTCTATTCGCCGCGGGCCGTCCCCGCGATGATTGGACGAATGCTGGTGAATTGCGTGCGGTGCCGCGTCGGCCGAAAAAGCTAGTTCTCGGCTTGCTCAACCCGTACCTTGACACGTGTCGGATTGCCGTGGCTGTCGAGGGTCTTGGCATCGAGTGCCTGGATCTCGATGTATGCCTCGCCTTCTTTGATGTCGCCGGCGGGGCACGTCTCGATTGTCTTGCCGGTCTCGACCACACCGGATTCGTACATGGTCTCGTCGTTTTGGATGACGCGGAATCGCTGGGGAAATTTATTGTCTTGGACGTTTTGCACGTTGACGCGCAGCTTGCCGTCCTCCTGTAGCTGAGCGACCGGCGCGACCGAAATCGTCATCATGTTGTCGCGGACGATGGCATCGAGCTCATCTTGGATTTCTTGTCGCGATTTACCCTCTGCCGTCGTGACTGAGGCGCCCGCTTCGGGCACGGGCTGCGACTGCCAGGCGTATAGCCCTACGGCGATGAGGGCGCAGACGATAGCCAGACAGACAACGACGAGTTTCTTGCGATGCCCCAGTCCTGCGAGGCGGGGCGGCTTCTTTGCACTCATGCGGCGTCCTTGGTGGTGTAGACACGTGCGAACGTGGACGGGTCCGCTCCAAAGAGCATGTGAAGCATCAGGCGGCGCGAGTAGATGAGCTCGTCAAAGTCGTGAGGGAGCTCGATGTCGTGGATACGCGCGATGTGGTGGGCGAGCGCCGAGAACGACTCGGGGTCGCAGATAACATCGGTGGTGACGTGGTAGACCGCCGTATCGGGGAACGCCTCTTCGTCGAAAGGCAGGAGATAGGGATCGTCGTCGACCTCGATGGCGACGCCGTACTGGGGCCAGTAATATGCCATGGGAACCTCCCTGCTTCTGGGGCCAAAACTTCTATCGGTTTTGGCTGTCGACGCCGACCGTATCAGCCGCTACTTGACCAATTTCTGACCAAATGCTTGACGGATTGACATCTCCGCAGGTAAAAGGTGGAAAAAATTACTTCAACTTTTTTCGAGCGACAATCGAGCGGTCGGCGACGGCGGGGCGATATGTGTCAAAAGCATCGTCTGCCGAGGAAGCCTTGCCGTTCGCCGAATTGCACAAACGTAAAAATCGCCAATTATGGAGACGGTCTCGAACACGTCGACGAAACGATGCGGTAACATCTCCCTGCAAACACTGTAGTTAGCTAAAGGGGGAGTTCGCGTGTCTGCAACCATTAAACCCTTCACCGATGAGTTCGAAGAGTATGGCCGCGATGAATCTCGTGCATCGGGCGAAGCATCGAGCATCTCGTTTCCGACAACGGAAGACGAGGTCCGTGCCATTTTGGAAACGCTTCATGCCGAGCGTGTCCCGGTAACGGTTCAGGGCGCCCGAACCGGCCTTGCCGCCGGTGCCGTGCCCCACGGTGGGCATATCCTCAATACTTCCCGTATGAATCGCTACTTGGGCCTTCGCCGCGATGAACAAGGCCAATTTCTGCTGCGCGTGGAGCCGGGCGTTGTGCTCTCGGAGCTGCGTAAGCAGCTGAGCAAGAAGGTACTGCCGACCGCTGGTTGGGACCAGGCATCGCTTGAGGCCTACGAGGAGTTCCAAGAGTCCCCCGAGCAGTTCTTTCCCACCGATCCCACCGAGGCATCTGCCTGTCTGGGTGGCATGGCGGCATGCAACGCCTCCGGCGCCCGCAGCTACGCTTACGGCTCCATGCGCCCGCATATCACGGGACTCCACGTCGCGCTGGCTGATGGCGATTTGCTTGAGCTTCAGCGCGGCGAGGCTTTTGCCCAGGGCCGCCACCTGTCGCTCGTGACGGCAGAGGGCCGTACGCTCGAGCTCGATCTTCCCGGCTATACCATGCCCGAGACAAAAAATGCCTCAGGCTATTTCGTTGCGGACGATATGGACGCCATCGACCTCTTTATCGGCGCGTGCGGCACGCTCGGCGTTATCACCGAGCTCGAGATTGCCCTGCAGGCGGCGCCTGCGGTCGTTTGGGGTGTGAGTTGCTTTTTCGATAGCGAGGACAAGGCGGTGTCCTTTACCGATTCCGTGCGCCCTGTCCTGTCCCATGCGGCTGCCATCGAGTACTTCGATGCTGGCGCCCTGGATATTCTACGTCGCCAGCGCGAGCAGTCGACGGCGTTTGCCTCGCTGCCGGCGCTCGACAAAGAGGCCAAGGTATGTGTCTACGTGGAGCTCGATTGCGATGACGAGGCGCAGGCGACCGAGGAGCTGTACCACTTGGGATGGGTGCTGGAGCTTGCGGGCGGCCGCGACGATGCGACATGGGTCGCCCGCACCGAAGTCGATCGCGAGTGCCAGCGGTTCTTCCGCCACGCGGTGCCCGAGAGCGTCAACATGCTCATTGACGAGCGTCGCCGCACCGACCCCACCATTACCAAGCTGGGATCGGATATGTCGGTGCCCAATGCACGCCTTGCCGATGTCATGGCCCTCTATCGCCGCACGCTGGCCGAAAGCGGGCTTGAGTCTGCTGCCTGGGGACACATCGGGAACAACCATCTGCATGTGAACATCCTGCCGCGCGATGCGCAAGACTACCGTCGTGGTGGAGAGCTCTTTGCCCAGTGGGCTTCCGAGGTCACGGCCATGGGCGGTGCCGTTTCTGCCGAACACGGCGTCGGCAAGATCAAGGCGGGCTTCTTGGAGACGATGTACGGCCACGAGGCCATGGTCGAGTCGGCGCGCCTCAAACTCCAGCTCGATCCTGCCGGCCAGTTGGGTCGCGGCAACCTGTTTACGGAGAAGCTCTTGGATGAACTCGTCCAGAAAGGGGGCGCGTGAAGATGAGTGATTTCCATATGGTGGTGTGCGTCAAGGCGGTGCCCGGAAGCACCGAGGTCAAGATGGACCCCAAGACCAATACTATCGTGCGTGATGGCAAGCAGGCGGTCATTAATCCCTTCGATGCAAGTGCCCTCGAATGTGCGCTAGCGCTGAAGGACGACTTTATCGGCTTTGGCATGGACGTGCGTGTGACGGTGGTGTCGATGGGCATCCCCGCGACCGAATCGCTGCTGCGCGACTGCATCGCCCGCGGTGCCGACGACGCGCTGCTGCTGACCGATCGCGCCTTTGCGGGCGCCGATACCCTAGCCACCACCTATGCCCTCAAATGCGGCATCGAGGCACTCGATGAGGACTTTGACCTGCTCATCTGCGGCAAGATGGCGGTGGACGGCGATACGGCCCAGATCGGCCCCGAGCTGGCCGGCGCCTTTGGGGTCCCCTGCGTGACCGACGTGAGCTGTGTGCAGAGCGCGGGATTTACGACGTGTGGCTCGCTGGCGCTCGTTCACGGCTGCGATGCCGGCGAGGAGACGGTGTACCTGGAGATGCCGTGTGCGATGACGACTGCCAAGGAGATTGGCCAGCTGCGCATGCCGAGTATTGCCGGTATTCGCGCGGCCGAGGATGCAGACGTGCGCGTGGCCAGCGCTGCCGACGTAAACGCCGACCCCTCGCGTTGCGGCCTTGCCGGATCACCGACGCAGGTCGTGCGCTCGTTTGTGCCCGACCGTGACCAAACGTGCGAGGCCGTCGAGGGAACGGCGTCCGAGCAGGCGGTAAAACTTGCCAAGATTATCGAGGGGATGGCATAGATGAGCGGGCTGATTATCGATAGCGAAGCCTGTATCGGCTGCGGTCGCTGCGTTCGCGCCTGCGCCTCGGGCGGCATTGTGGTGGAGGGTGAGCGCCCCAATCGCTGTGCCCGCGTAACCGACGGCTGTATCCTGTGCGGTGGGTGCGTCGACGCCTGCCCCGTCAACGCCATCTCGATTGAGCGCGACGAGGCCGCCGGCGCGGCAGACCTTGACGCATATCGAGACATCTGGATCTTCGTGCAGACTGACGAGCACGATGCCGTTGCATCCGTGGCCTTCGAGCTCATGGGCAAGGGGCGCGAGCTTGCCGATGCCCGCGGCTGCCGTCTGGTGGCACTGGTCGGCATGAGCCCCGAGGGCTCACTCGGGGACCTGGAGCATCTGATTTGCGCCGGTGCGGACGAAGTTCTGGTCTGTCGTGACGAGCGCCTGCGTCAGAACGACGCGGAGGTCTACGCTCGCTTGATCTGCGATTTGGTAGCCGAGCGCAAGCCCGAGGCCATTCTGTACGGCGCGACCGCCTTTGGTCGCGAGCTGGCGCCCGGTGTGGCCGTGCGCTTGCAGACGGGCCTTACGGCCGATTGCACGGTGCTTTCGATGGATACGGAGACGGGTCTGCTGCAGCAGACGCGCCCGGCGTTTGGCGGCAACCTGATGGCCACCATTATCTGCCCCAACCACCGTCCTCAGATGGCAACGGTGCGCCCCGGCATCTTTAAGGCGCCCGAGTTTGACTATAGCCGCTCCGGCACGATTGCCCAGGTAGTGCTAGCGGATGACGTTAAGGCCCGTGTCGAGATCTCGATTCCCGCCGAGGAGTGGGGACAGCAGGCCTCAATTGCCGATGCCGAGCGTCTGGTCGTGGTGGGCCGCGGCATCGGCTCCAAGAAGAATCTGCCCCTGATGCGAAAGCTCGCCGATGCCCTGGGTGCCGAGCTTGGTTGCACGCGTCCCATTGTGGAGGCAGGCTGGTTGGAGTATCGCCACCAAATTGGCCAGACGGGTGTATCGGTCTCGCCCAAGCTTCTCGTGAGTATCGGTGTTTCGGGCGCCATCCAGCATCTTGCCGGCATCGGTGGGGCGGAGTGCATTATCGCCATCAACGAGGACCCGGATGCCCCCATCTTTGGTGCTGCCCAGTACAAGGTTGTCGGTGATGCCGTCGAGGTCGTCGAGGAGCTGCTGGCCCAGTTTGAGCGCTAGGCACGCGCCAGCCAGTCGCGCATCTCGTCCTTTAGGCGGCTCCAGGTTGCCTGCGTGGCGGGGTCGGTAAAGGGCCGCGTAATGCCAAAGGGCGCGTCGAGCAGGCGGTAGATATCGCCTTGCTCGCGCGCCAGCGCGCGGCTTGCCGGATAGACGAGCTCAAACATAAAGCAGATAAGCCCCACCAAGAAGTCGGCGGGCTCATCGCGCTCATCGCGCGCGACGCAGCGGTGCTCGTCAAAGGCGGTAAGCGCCGGTGTCGAGAAGTGGCTGGCGAGAAACGTGTCCTCATCCACCTTGAGGACGGTGTCGACGGTGCTGTCGGCGATGGTGCGCATAATGTCGATCTTGTCGCCATCGCGCACGATGTCGCAGAAGCTCCGCGTGCGCTCGTCGAGCTGTGCGGGTAGACGGAAATCGCTGTGATAGGCGATGCTCGCTCGGATGAGCTCATCTTCTACCGGGTCATCGATAAAGTCGCGGATGCTCATTACGGCGGGTGCATCGGCGGGATTCTCGCCAAAGAGGACCTCGATGCCCAGCACTGCATGGCTCATGCTCTCGGCGTCCTTAAAGGTGTCCCAGCGTCGCAGCTGCTCAAAGCGGCCCATATCGTGCAGCAGGCCGCAAAGCCATGCCAGGTCAATATCTTCTGACGACCAGCCCTGCTCGCGCGCTACGGCATCGCATGCCTCGGCCACGTGGTACGTATGCTCGATTTTGAGCGCGATGCGTGGGTTGGTGGCGTCGTAGGCATCGGTGTAGCTTTTGAAGGCCGCGCGCGCCCGGTCTCGATCGATAGCTGTCATAATGACTTCCTAAAAAGTTGTGTCTTTCGATCCGGTGGCAATTGTAGGTGAACTTTATTGCCACCGGTTGATATTTCTGCTGCGTTGCAAGGCGCGCTGCAGACGACTTACCAGAATGGGAGTGGCATGGTCCTTAGGATCTTTAAAATCGTCTGGCCAGTGATGCTTACCTATGTTGCAATAGGCGCGCCGTGCGGAATGATCATGGGGCAGACGGGAATGGAGCCCTGGATGGTCTTTGCTCTGAGCAGCACGTTTGTGACGGGCAGCGGCCAGTTTATGATCTGCAATCTTTGGCTGGCGGGCGTACCGGCACCTTCGATTATCGCGAGCGTCGCCGCCATCTCCTCGCGCTTCGCTCTTTACTCGGCATCGATCGCACCCCATCTGGCGGGCGCCTCGAAGCGTCAGACGCTGGCTGTTGCCGCGACGCTCACCGAGGAGGCATACGGCATCTCGCTTGCCAAGCTGGTTGAGGGGGAGGATTGGGGCCCGCGCGAATCCTTCGTGCTCAACGTGATCCTCATCGCGACATGGGGCGCTTCGTGCACGATGGGTGCCATCGTCGGTGCCGTTGTCGATGTTCCCACCGCTATTGCGAGTTTCGTCTGCACGTCGCTCTTTATCTGTCTACTCTTTTCGCAGCGGCTGTCGCGCGGCAACGTTGTCGCGGCGGTTTCGGGCGCGGTGTCCGTCGCCGTATGCAAGTTCTTGGGCCTCACGAATATTGCCGTGCCGGCAAGCGTCGTGGTCGGCATTGCCATTGCGCTGGCGTGCGATGCTGTATTAGACGGAAGAGGTGCCCGCGATGCCCGTTAACGAGTTCTTGGTTCTGTGGCTGTCGTCGTGGGCTGCTATCGCGTTCTTTCGCATCGCGCCGGCGTTTGCCTTGCGCGGGAGAACGCTGTCGCCCCGCATTACCGAGGCCCTGGGTTATATCCCGCCCGCTGCCTTTGCCGCGCTGGTCGCCAACGACTTGGTGAGCCCCGGGGCGTTCGACGCGGGACTCTGGCCTGCCTTGGTTCCCTGGATTGCGGCTGCCGGCGTCGTGGTGGTGGCAATCAGGACAAAGTCGATGTTGTGGTGCTGTGTTTCGGGCATCGTGCTCTATATCGTTTTGAGCCTCGTATAAGAGCGGGACACGTTTAGCATCCCGGCCAACGAATCCAATTTTTCACCGAGCTGGTCTATTTCTTCTGGTACCATGGTCAAACTTTACTGTAGCAAAGCGTGACGTGGGCTTTTGTACCCCGTCAGCGGAAATGGGGGTTTCATGGCACAGGAAGCGACCGCCAACGAGCAAAAGAAATTCAAGGTCCCGCGCATCCCGGGCGACATCATGATCTATCCGATGATCGTCGGTCTTTTGCTCAACACCTTCTGCCCGCAGGTTTTTGAGATCGGCGGCTTCTTTACGGCTGCCTGCCGCGGTGGCTCCAATACCATCGTCGCCGCGATCCTGCTGTTTGTGGGCGCCGGCATCAGCTTTAAGTCCACGCCGGGTGCCATCAAGACCGGTATCGTCGTGCTGATCCCCAAGCTGGTCGTCGCAGCGGCTCTCGGCCTGGGCGTGGCATATTTCTTTAACGACAACTTCCTGGGTCTGAGCTCCGTGTCTATCATCGGCGGCATCACGTTTTGCAACATGGCGCTCTATACGGGCATCATGGCGAGTTCGGCGATGAGTCCGAGCAGGGCGCCGTCGGTATCCTGTTCTTTACGGCTGGCCCCGCCGTCACGATGATCATCCTCGGTGTTTCCGGCCTCGCCAACATTCCCATTGGCACCATTATCGGCTCCATCTTGCCACTCGTTATTGGCATGGTTCTGGGCAACCTGTTCCCGTTTATCAAGAACCTGCTGGTTCCCGGCGCCAATCCCGCGATTGCCGTCATCGGATTTCAGCTCGGTGCGTCCATGAGCCTGTCGAGCTTTATCACCGGCGGTATTTCCGGCATCTTGCTGGGCCTTGTCACGCTGTTTGTCGTCGGTCCCATCACCTTTGCGTTCGAGCGTCTGTGCGGCGGCAATGGCAAGGCCGCTGTGGCTTGCTCCACCATTGCCGGCACGGCTATGACCACACCGGTTGCCCTCGCCGAGGTCGCACCGCGTTACGCCGAGCTTGCGCCCACCGCGTACGCTCAGATCGCCACCGCCGTTATCATCACGGCGATCATGGCTCCGATTCTGACTGGCTGGGTCGACAAGAAGTTCTGCCAAGGCAAGGAGGATCTGTCGCCTGTCGGTGTCGAGGCCATCGAGGAGGCCGTCGCGACTGACATCGATGGCGAGTAGCAATCGATACCCATCAATGATGCCGGCGTGTGCAATTCGCGCCGTATGGGCGCCCGAACAGAAACTGTTTTGCAGTGATGTTCGGGCGCTCTGCTATTATCCCCTTTACCCCTGCGGAGTAAAGGGGTGTTTATTGCCCTGATTCGAATTGGGCGATTCTGACCACTTGGGTATTGAAGGGATGGCGCTAGTGGGTAAGGCACTCAAGATTGAGATATTCGTGCTATGCATGATTGTTCTTATCGGGCTTGCCGTGCGAAGTCGTTGCTCCTTGTTCTCGAGCACCCAGCAGCTATTGTTTAGCATGCTTGGCTACACCTATGCCGCGTACATATTATTCGATATGATCTGGACGCTTTCGGACGGTGTGGACGGCACGTTGGGCATTGCTGCCAACTGGATTTCCAACGCGGTTTCGTTTTCGCTCTTTGCTATCGCGTGTCTCATTTGGTTTATCTATTCCGAGACGGTGCAGGGTTCTCGTCTTTTGACCTCGCGCTATAGGGTGGTGCTTGTAGCGTTGCCTACGGCTCTGGTGGTCGTGCTGGCGTTTACCAGTTACTGGACGCACGCCCTGTTCTATATCGATTCGCAGGGCGTGTATCGTCGCGGCTTTGCCTATATGATCCAGCCCATCGTCAGCTACTGTTACGTTATACATACGTCCCTGCATGCGTTTGTGCAATCTCGCAGGGTCGAGAGCCTGCAGACGAAGGCCATCTATCGAACCTTGGCATTTTTCGCCATTCCGGCCCTGGTGGGCGGTACCTTTCAGGTCGTATACTCGGTGCCCGGCCTTTGTGTCGGCATAATGATTAGCATGTTGCTGCTTTACATCATCTACCAGGAGCAGCTCATCTCGACCGACCCGTTGACTGGACTTAACAATCGCAATCGTTTTGAGACCTATATGCTGTCGCTCTTCTCAAATGTGGATCAGGCCGAAGATGTATATCTGCTTATGATGGACGCCGACGGCTTTAAGCAGATTAACGATCGCTATGGGCATGTGGAGGGCGACCACGCTCTTCAGGTCATATCCGCTGCGCTCAAAGAAGTCTGCTCGGCGTCTGGCGGCTTTATCGCACGTTATGGCGGCGATGAGTTCGTGGTGCTCCAAAAGGCGACGGCGGAGCAGGACATCATAAGCCTGTGTGCGGCAATCAACGATGAGCTCGCACGTGCCGACGTGCCGTATCTGTTGCGGATGTCCATCGGCTACGCACGGGTCGGTGACGGTGTCGATACCTGGCAAGACTTGCTTCGCGCTGCCGATGCGGAGCTCTACCGCGTCAAGGCCGAGAAAAAGAAAGCCGGCGTCCAGATACGCTAGAAAAAGGGGCGCACGCTTGCGTGCGTGGTGGCCTTCAGCTCACCGATGTACTCCATTAAACTAAAGTATGTGAATCTCTCTGCTAAATAAGGGCAGTTCGCTAGGCTTTTTTGGGTTTGTTGACGATGATGATGCCGCTGCAGACCAAGAGCAGGGCAACGATGACGGTAACGGGGCTCGTGCCGGCGCCCTCGCCAAGCAGCAGTGCGCTCAGCAGTACGCCAAAGACCGGGTTCATAAACCCAAAGACCGAGACGCGGCTGACGGGGTTGACGGCAAGCAGGCGCGACCACAGCGAGTAGGCGATCGCGGAGATAAGCGCCATGTAGATGATGAGCACGATGGCGGGGACAATCGCCGTGGGGGAGAGCGCGCCACCCATCAAAAAGCCGATGGCGGTGAGGACCAGGCCGCCGACCAAGAACTGCCACCCGGCAAGCAAGACGCCGTCGTGCTTGCGCGAGAAGATGCCGATCAGGCAGGTCGAAAGAGCACCCGCGACAGTGGAGGCTAGGATAAAGCCCTCGCCATCGAGCCTGAAGCCAAAGGTGCCATCTGCGCCCGAGATGTTGACGAGCGCGACGCCGGCAAAGCCCAGCGCACAGCCAAGCACCTTGGCCGTATTGAGCTTCTCGGTGTGAAATGCCAGGGCGGCAAAGAGGATTGCGAGGAAGTTGGCGCTGGCCTCGATGATGGAGCTCGACATGGCGCTGGCGCGCGAGAGTCCCAGGTAGAAAAAGAAGTACTGCCCGATAGTCTGGAAGAGCGACAACGTGAGGATGGGCTTGATGTCGCGAGCCTGCGGAATGAGGGGGCGGCGTTGGGCCGCACTCATCCCAACGATAACCAGGGCGCCGGCAAGCGTGAAGCGCAAGCCCGCAAAGAGCAGCTGCGAGGCGCTATCGTGCGCCGGGATACCAAAGAGTGCGTAGCCGATCTTGATGCAGGGAAAGGCCGACCCCCAGAGCGCGCAACAAACAAGGCAGCCCAGGATGAGTCCGGGCAGGGTGGCGAGATACGGCTTGCGGCTTTCCATGGT
>URTP01000038.1 GCA_900550835.1 uncultured Collinsella sp.
GGCTGCATCTGCTAGCATAGCCTTATCGCTTTTGTGCGCGGCGCCCTTGCGGTGCCGCGCTTTCTGTTCGCCTGAACCATGCAACCGCATGGGGGATTGGAGCGTCTATGCCCACACCTTCCACTGCACGCATGCACGACTTCGAGGTCGTCTCGAACCAGGAGATCGCCGACGGCATCTTCTCGCTCGTAATCTCGGCCCCCAAGCTTGCAAGTGCGCTCAAGCCCGGTCAGTTTGTGAACATTGCCGTGCCCGGCGATGCCTCCTCGCTGCTTCGCGTGCCCCTGAGCTTCTATCGCGCCGACGCCGAGGCCGGCACCGTCGAGCTGTGGTACGCCGTCGTGGGCGACGATACCCGCCGTTTGTCCCAGATGGGCCCTGGCTCCACCTCTAACCTGTTGGGCCCCGGTGGCCGTGGCTGGATGGTACCCGAGGGCACCAGGAAGGCACTGCTCGTCGCCGGTGGCATCGGCGTTCCGCCTGTGCTGTGTCTTGCCGGCATGCTTGCCGAGCAGGGTGTTGATGTGGACGTGTGCCTGGGCTTTGGCACCGCTTCCAAAGTCGTGGGTGTCGATGAGTTCCGTGCGCTGGGCGCCACGGTTAACGTGTGCACCGACGACGGTTCGCTCGGCACGCACGGTTTTTGCACCGATCCGGCAGCCGAGCTGCTTGGCGAGGGCGGCTACGACTACGTCGCCAGCTGCGGCCCCGCTGTCATGATGAAGAAAGTCGCCGCCGCTGCCGCCGAGGCCGGTGCGTACTGCGAGGTGTCGCTTGAGCGCATGATGAGCTGTGGCTTTGGCGCCTGCAACACCTGCAATGTCGAGACGGTCGACGGTATGAAGGGTGCTTGCATGTGCGGCCCCGTGTTCGATGCTTCCAAGGTGGTGGTCTTCTAGTGGGTACCGTTAACATGGCCGTCGATTTCGGCGGCGTCAAGATGCAGAACCCCATTAACACCGCAGCCGGTACCTTTGGCTACGGTTGGCAGTTCCAGAACTTCTTTGATGTTTCCCAGCTGGGCGCCATCACCACCAAGGGTTGCGCTGCCGAGCCCTGGCCCGGCAATCCCGCGCCCCGCATGGCCGAAATTCCCGGCGGTATGATCAACTCCGTGGGTCTTCAGAACCCCGGCGTGGCCGCCTTTGCCCGTGAGTCCGGCCCGTGGCTCGAGCAGCTGTCCAAGGACGGTTGCCAGGTCATTTGCCAGGTTGCCGGGCACTCCGTTGATGAGTTTGTGCGCGCGCTCGAGATGTATGTCGAGCTATGCCCCTGGGCTGCCGGCTACGAGATCAACGTGAGCTGCCCTAATATCGCCGCCGGCGGTGCCGCCATGGGCTCTACGCCCGAGGGCGCCTCTTCCGTCATGGCCGCCTGCCGTAAGGTGACCGATAAGCCGCTGTTCGTCAAGATGGCTCCGGTTAACGTCGCCGAGATTGCCAAGGCTCTCGAGGCCGCGGGAGCCGACGGCCTTTCGGTCATCAACTCCATCCAAGGCATGGCCATCGATGTTCATACCCGCAAGTCCCGCGTGGCCAAGCCCAAGGGCGGCCTTTCTGGCCCGCTTTGCCACCACATCGCCGTGCGCATGGTCTGGGAGGTTGCCCAGGCCGTCGATATCCCCATCAACGGTGTCGGCGGTGTCATGACTGGCGAGGATGCGGCTGAGTTTATCCTGGCCGGCGCCACCTGCGTGTCGGTCGGCATGGCCAACTTCGTCGATCCGTGTGCTTCGCTTAAGATCGCGCATGAGCTCGAGGCCTGGGCCGAGTCCCAGGGCGTAAAGGACATCAACGAGCTGGTGAGTGCTTTCGAATGCTAGAGAATGATGCCCGCGACCGTGTTATCGTCGCCCTCGACTGCGACCGTGAGCGCGCGCTCGAGCTCGCCCACGAGCTTTCGGGCCATGCCGCCTGGCTCAAGGTCGGCATGACGCTCTATTACGCTGAGGGTCCCCAGATCGTCAAGACCTTTAAGGACCTTGGCTTTAAGGTCTTCCTCGACCTTAAGTTCCATGACATTCCGCATCAGGTGCGCGGCGCTGCCCGCTCGGCCTCGCTTGCCGGTGCCGACCTGCTTTCGGTCCACGGCCTGGGCTCGGGTGCTATGCTCGCTGCCTGCCGCGAGGGTGCCGAGGAGGCGCGTGAGGACCGCGCCAAGCTCGTCGCCATCACCGTGCTCACGAGCATGAATCAGGATGCCTTGAGCGAGATCGGCGTCGAGTCGCCCGTGGCCGAGGAGGCCGCCCGCTTGGCAAAGCTTGCTCAGGCCAACGGCATCGATGGCATCGTGTGCTCACCGATGGAGGCTCATGACATGCGTGAGCTGCTGGGTCCTGATGCCCTGATCGTAACTCCGGGTGTGCGTCCGGTGGGTGCCGCCCTTGGTGACCAGTCCCGCGTGGCGACGCCTTCCCAGGCTATCGAGCGTGGCGCAAGCCACATTGTGGTGGGCCGTCCCATCACCGGTGCCGACGATCCGGTTGCCGCCTTTGACGCCATCGTCGCCGAGCTGGTCGAAAACGTCGCGTAAAAGATTCCCCTAAGTCACCACTTTTGGGTCTCATTAGCACAAAATAGCCCCTGTGCCTGCGTAAACTTTCCCATCCTTTGTGTGGAATCGCAGGTCAGGGGCTTAACTTTGGGCGCAGTATATTGCACTTTTTGCGGGTATCGTCTAACCTATGGAGCCGCGATTAGGCATTTTGTACGTTCTACGTGCTAAAATGCCAATTATTGAATCAGATATAACCCAACTATTTGGAGGTACGAATGGCACTCCCTCAGCTTACCGACGAGCAGCGCAAGCAGGCTCTTGAGAAGGCTGCTGCCGCACGTCACGCCCGCGCTGAGCTTCGCGAGCAGATCAAAAAGGGCGAGAAGTCCCTCGAGTCCGTGCTCAACTCCGATGACCCCATCGCTTCCCGCATGAAGGTTTCCACCCTCATCGAGTCTCTCCCCGGTTATGGCAAGGCCAAGGCCGCCAAGATCATGGAGGAGCTCGGTATCTCCGCTACTCGTCGCGTCCAGGGCCTCGGCGTCCGTCAGCGCGAGCAGCTCCTCGAGCAGCTGACCAAATAAGTGAGCGCTCAGGATTCCAAGCTCTTTGTGATTTCTGGACCGTCAGGCGCAGGCAAGGGTACGCTCGTCGCTCGTGTGCGCGAGCGCCGCTCGAACCTGGGTCTGACGGTTTCGGCTACCACGCGAGCACCACGCAAAGGTGAGGTCGACGGCGTCAACTACTTTTTTCTGACGCGCGAGGAGTTCGACCGCCGCGTGGCAAACGGTGAGTTTGTTGAGTGGGCCGAGGTCCACGGTAACTGCTACGGCACGTTGGTGAGCGAGGTCACATCCAAGCTCGCCTCGGGCTCGTCTCTGATTTTGGAGATCGATGTCCAGGGCGCCCTGCAGGTGAAGGAGCGTTTCCCCGAGGCCGTGCTGATCTTTATCAAGCCGCCTTCGCTTGAGGTGCTCCGCGAGCGTCTAGTCGGTCGCGGTACCGAGACGCCCGAGACGATTGAGCTGCGTATGGCAAACGCCGCCGATGAGCTTGCCCTTGCCGACCGCTACGACGACGTCGTGGTGAATGACGATCTCGACCGCGCGACCGATGAGCTCGTTCGCGTTCTCGATATGCATGAAAGGATCTGAGGTCCGTGTCCGTTGTAAAGCCTTGCATTGACGATCTTCTGGAGAAGACCGATCACAACCGCTTCCTGCTCGCTTCGCTTGCCTCCAAGCGCGCCTGCGACATCAATAGCATGCTGCGTGGCCAGCACAACCGCGTGCTTGCCGTCCAGGATGTCGATGACATCACCATCGGGCTTTCCGGTGCCGATACCATCTCGATGGCTATGGACGAGATTGTCGACGGCGACATCTCTTACGACGAGGCTCGTTACGAGAAGGCGCTCGGCCACAAGGTTGCTGAAGCCTAAATGGCGGCTCGCGTCTGTCTGGTCCACTATCACGAGGTTGGACTGAAGGGCAAGAACCGCGCACATTTTGAGCATATCCTCATGGATAACATCAAGGCGGCCTTGGCCGCCTTTTCCGTGAATGCCGTGTCTCGAATTTCCGGTTATATCCTCGTGACTTTTAACGAGCATCAGGCCGACGAGGCGGCGCGTGTCATTCGCACCGTTCCCGGCGTTGCTCGTGTGTCTTTGGCGTATCACACCAACCGCGACCCGCAGGAGTACTGCGCCGCCGCCGTGAAGGCGCTGCGCGAGTTTGGTTCCTTCGATTCGTTTAAGGTGCACGCCAAGCGCTCCAACACCGACTATGAGCTCACCTCGATTGATATCAATCGCCAGGTGGGCGAGGTGCTGTGTGAGGCCTTCCCTGATAAAAAGGTTCAAATGCACGACCCCGATGCGATGGTGCATGTGTTGGTGGTCCAGGGTAGCGTTTATGTGTACGCGCGTTCCGAGCGCGGCGTGGGTGGCCTGCCGGTGGGTTCTGCCGGTAAGGTCGTGACGCTGCTGTCGTCGGGTATCGATTCTCCGGTGGCGACCTGGATGCTTGCGCGTCGCGGCGCGGTGTGCGTGCCGGTGCATTTCTCCGGTCGTCCGCAGACGCCCGATACGAGCGAGTACTTGGTGCAGGATATTATTCGTGCGCTTGCCCCGGGCGTCCAGATCGGCCGCCTGTACGTGGTTCCGTTTGGCGACTGCCAGCGCGAGATTTCGGTCACCTGTCCCAGCAATCTGCGCGTGATCATGTATCGCCGCATTATGTATTCGGTTACCGAGCGCATTGCGCATATTGAGGGCGCCAAGGCTATCGTGACCGGTGAATCGCTTGGACAGGTTGCCTCCCAAACGCTTGAGAACATCATGGCCGTTAACGAGGCCGTGAAGATTCCCGTGTTCCGTCCGCTCATCGGTTCGGACAAGCAGGAGATCATCGCACGCGCCGAGGAGATCGGTACATTCGATATCTCGACTGAGGCCGCTCCCGACTGCTGTACGCTTTTTATGCCGCGCCGTCCCGAGACGCACGCTAAACTCGATGCCGTGCATGAGGCCTGGGAGTTGTTCGATCACGAGGAGATGATTGAGCGCCTGCTCAAGCAGACCGAGTACATCGACTTCGAGAGCAACACGTATAAGGCCCCTAAGACCTTAAAACGCAAACATTCGGAGCTTGCTCCGCGTGAGATTTACCAAGATTACGAGTAATTTTGTGAATAGACCGACGATGCTTCTGCATCGTCGGTCTTTTGCTATCTGGGCATTTTGCGGCTAAGTGTTCATTTGCTGACGTGTGCCTGAATAAATGGACAGATTTGTGCAAGGTTTTGGTCGGTTTTAGGTTTGACCGCTAAAACTGGTTTTGGGGCGTGGCTGTTGCAGGGCTCCTTTCCTGACACGATGGTGTTGGGAGGTTTTGCTATGGCGCAGCGCGAACAACACGAACGAGTCAAACGGATGGACCGCTTGGCTGACAAGCTGCTCGGTCATAAGGCAGTGGTGATGGCGATACTGGTCGTCATTGCGATGGCGAGTGGACTGGCGATGGCGAACCTTGGCGGCGGTGCCGGTGGCGTGTCGTTTGAGCGCACTGACGGTTTGGGCTCGTTGGTGGAGCCGGGATCCGGTGATGCCTCGAGCGGAAAGACATCCGAAGGTTCTTCGACTAAGGCTTCTGCCGCGGCAGAGGTCTATGTCGATGTCGATGGCGCCGTTGTGTCGCCCGGTGTATATCGTCTCAAGGACGGCGCGCGGGTGGCTCAGGCGATTGATGCCGCCGGCGGGCTGGCGACCGAGGCAGACGTTACGGGGCTTAATCGGGCATCTAAGGTCACCGATGGACAAAAAATTCACGTTCCAATGGTAGGGGAGCAGCAGGCGTCCATTGCGGAAGCCGGTGTTGATGGTGGGGCTTCCGCGTCATCGGGCGTGAGTGGCGCCACAGGCCTAGTAAACATTAATACGGCAAGCGCGGCAGAGCTGCAGACGCTCTCGGGCATCGGTCCCTCAATGGCACAGTCGATTATCGATGAGCGGACAAAGAACGGTGCTTTTGCCTCGGTTGACGACCTGATGCGTGTTTCGGGAATCGGCGAGAAGAAGCTTGCCAAAATCAAAGATTGCATCTGCGTATGAGTGCGACCGAGCGCGAGCACGTGATGCCTCCGCGGCCCCTGATGCCGTGGACGATAGCTCTGTGTGTCGGCATGTGCGTGGGCTGCGCCCTGGTGCTTAACGTGGCCGCTGATGCGCTACTGGGGGAGCAGGCGCCAGCGTTCGGGCCGCTATGGGCTATTCCCGTTGCGGCGGCGATATTCGTTGTGCTGGCTCAATCTTGTGCGCGGCTTGCCCCTTTGAAGCGGTGGCTGTATGCCGCGTCCGTCGGTCTCGTGGCGGGAGCGGTCGTCTCGGCGTGGTGGGCTGTGGGTGCGCTCAGCGCTTCGAAGGCGCTCGACGGTCGAGCGGCAAGCGGTCTCGAGTTTGTCGTGCAGGGTGATCCATCCATAAACGACGACGTGTATTCCTATACCTGCGATGCACGCGCGGACGGTAAGAACTTGGCAACGGTTCGCCTATCGTGTGATCGTGAGCTCAAGGTCGGGGCGCACGTGCGTGTTATCGGTCGCGTTTCACGTTTTGAGAACGATGCGTATGGACGATCGCGCGTGCTCCGAGGCGAGGTGCGCAAGGTTAAAGCCGTTCGGATTGTGTCGGTCGATGAGGGCTCTTCGGGGCCGCTGCTTCGGCTGCGAAATGGGCTGCTTGCTTCCATCGCGCCTGCGACCGACCCGGCGCGTGCGCTCATAGCCGGTGTCGTCTGCGGTCGTTCGGCCGAGCTGCGCGCCCAGCCGGCGGGCGACTGGTTTTCGGTGACGGGAACGGCGCATCTTATCGCCGTCTCGGGCAGCCATTTGGCTATCGTGGGGTTTGTAATCGAGGGTTTATTGCAAAAGACTCGGTGCTCACGTGGTCTTCAGCGGGCGATACTGGCGATAACGCTTGTGGGCTACGCTGCCTTTACGGGCGCGTCCCCCTCGGCCGTTCGTGCGTGCTGCATGGTGTTCGTGACGCTTGTCGTAAACGGCGCGGGGCGTCGCCGGCACGGACTTTCGGCACTCTTCGTAACCATATCCATCTTTGTGCTACTGCGGCCGACGGTGCTGTTCGAGATGGGCTTTCAGCTTTCATGTGCCAGCGTCTTTGCCATCCTGTGCTTTTGCCCGTACGCCACCTACGCTTTGGGTGAGCTGGGTGTGCCATCGGGCATTGCCGGCATGCTCTCCGTCACGCTGTGCTCGCAGTTGGCGACGCTCCCCATTACCATTCCTGCCTTCGGTACGTTCTCGCTCATTGCTCCGTTGGCAAATGCGGTCATCGGTCCGGTGGTGAGCGTACTGCTTGCTGTGTCCATCGTGCTGGTTCCCTTTTCGCTCGTGGGACCGTTGCGGACTTGGGCGCTCGTTGTGCCCGTGATTGCCGCCCGTTGCGCGCTGTTTTTCGAGCAGCTGTTTGCCGCCGTGCCGGGTGCATCCGTGAGCGTGCCGCCCGATAGCATGTGGATTTACCTAGTGCCGTGTTTGCTGGCGGTTCTGCTTGTCCGGTGGCCGCGTCCCCGTGCACGTCCTATGGCGGTGGGGCTTGCATGCCTGGTGCTCTTGGCTGCGATTCCGTACGTCTACTGGGATCGATTCGCTCCGCCTTCGGTGACGGTGCTCGATGTGGGCCAGGCCGATGCGATTCTTATCCGCCAGGGCGGCGCAGTAGCACTCGTCGACTGCGGACTCGACGAGCGCGTGGTGGCGGCGTTGGTCCGCAATAACGTGCACCATATCGATGCCGTCTTTGTGACGCATTGGGATGAGGACCACTGGGGTGGTCTGCCTGCCGTGCTCGAACAGTTTTCGGTCGGAACGATTGCCGTGGCGGCGGATGCGCTGGAGGATGCTCCTGCCGAGGTATTGAACCGACCTGGCGTGGAGTATCGGCAGGTGCGCCGTGGGGATACGGTCGATATCGGCTCATTTTGCGCCCGCGTGATGTGGCCGTTCGAGTCCGTGGATGGCGAGGGAAATGAGGACTCGCTTGTCCTGCTGCTCTCTTATGTTCAGGAAGGCAAGGGCCTGCGCATACTTCTCACCGGTGATGCCGAGCTCGACCAAGAACGGGAATTCGTGCAGGAGGTGGGGGATATCGATGTCCTTAAACTTGGGCATCACGGCTCCAAGGTTTCAGTCGATGGTAAATTGCTGGACATCCTGAAGCCCGAGCTTTCTCTCGCAAGCGCCGGTGAGGGGAATCGATACGGCCATCCGTCCGATGCCTGCATCGATGCCGTTAAGGAAGCGGGTGGTGTGTTCGCGTGTACCATCGAACACGGCGACATTACCGTCACACCGACTGCGAATGGCTTTGCGATGCGATGCCAGCGACCGTGACGACGTCGTTGGCGTGTGGTGGGCTCCTGGGCTAGAATGGCACGGAACGAATACGAAGGCCTGCGGGAGGGGAGCGCAATGTCCGAAACCGGTTTGCTGCCGGCATATCTGATCGTCGGTACCGACGGAGTTAAGCGCGACCACGCCGTCTCGCGTATGAAAGCGCGTCTGGAAAAATCGGGTATGGTCGAGTTCAACCTCGACGAGCGAGACATGACCAAGGACCCCGATATCGAGTCCATTATCGGATCGCTCAACACCTTTCCGATGGGCAGCGAGTTTCGTCTGGTAATCCTCGATGGCTGCTCAAAGCTCGCCAAGGCGGTCTCGGAGCCGCTCGTTGGGTATCTGGCGAGTCCCAGCCCAACAACGGTCTGCCTCATCATCGCCGACTCACTTGCCAAGAATACGCGCCTGTATAAGGCAATCGCCAAGATCGACAAGAAGGCTATCGTCGATTGCTCGGGTACCAAGCGCTGGGAACTGCCTCGCCGTGTTCAGCAGATGGCGACGCAGCGCGGTAAGTCGATTTCGACGGCGGCCGCCGAGGAGCTCGTCTCGCGTTCGGGCGAAAACACGCGCATGCTCGATAACGACTTGGCTAAGCTTGCCCAGATGGTCGAGTCGCCCCAGATTGAACTTGCCGATGTTGAGCGCTGGATTGTACGTACGGCCGAGGTCCAACCCTGGGACTTCCTCAACGCCGTCTCGGCTCGCGATATGCGGCGTTCGCTCGAGCTCTTTAAGCTCCTGCCCTCCAAGAGCTACGTGTGGACTTACACATTGCTGTGCGGTCGCATTCGCGAGCTTATCGTCGCCAAGGCGCTCGACGCGCGTGGGCAGGGTCGCGAGCTGGCCGCAACGCTCAAGCTCCAGTCCTGGCAGGTCAAGAATCACCTTACTTGGGCGCGTCGTTTTTCGATGACCGAGCTCGTCGCAGCGCTCGAGGGTGCCGTTGATGTGGAGCTCGCGCTCAAGGGTTCGGCCGATTCTCAGACGGCGCTTTTGCTCTGGATTACGAACATCTTGAGAAAATCGTGATGATACCTGCCTATTTGACAAATTCGTTCTATCCCTTTGAGGGGGAGCGTGCTATAGTAGGCGCTTGCATGACCTCACCGTGTCTCAGAGGTGTCATACATTTTTTGCAAGGAACTCGAAAGGAACTCCAGAAGTGGCAAACATCAAGTCTCAGAAGAAGCGTATCCGCACCAATGAGGCAGCTCGCATGCGTAACAAGGCTGTCAAGTCCGAGCTCAAGACGCTGACCAAGCACGTCCAGTCCGCCGTCGCCGAGGGCGACGCCGAGAAGGCCCAGGCTGCCCTCAAGACCGTCACCAAGCGTCTCGACATGGCTGCCGCCAAGCATGTTATCCACAAGAACCAGGCTTCCAACCGCAAGTCCGGTCTTGCCAAGCTCGTGAACAGCATCAACGCCTAAGTTGTAAATTTCACACCACACAGATTACGCGCATAAATGGAGCCTGTTTTATGGAACAGGCTCCATTTTTTGTACCGCTCGGGTAAGATAGTCCGCATGAATACTTCAATTGACATTTCCCACATCCGCAACTTCTCGATCGTTGCGCATATCGACCATGGCAAGTCCACGATCAGCGACCGCATCCTCGAGCTCACCCATACCGTCGACGAACGCGACATGGAGTCGCAGCTGCTCGACACCATGGATATCGAGCGCGAGCGCGGCATTACGATCAAGTCCAATGCCGTCCGCGTTTCCTATGACGCCGACGATGGTGAGACGTATCAGTTCAATCTGATCGATACGCCGGGCCACGTTGACTTTACCTATGAGGTCTCGCGCTCGCTGGCAGCCTGTGAGGGCGCGGTACTCGTTGTCGACGCCACGCAGGGCGTCGAGGCGCAGACCGTTTCCAACGCGACGCTCGCCATGAACGCCAATCTGGACATTGTGCCGGCCATCAACAAGATCGACCTGCCCTCGGCCCATCCCGATGAGGTTAAGACCGAGATCGAGGATGACCTGGCGATCCCTGCCGATGATGCTGTGTGCGTCTCGGGCAAGACCGGCGAGGGCATTCACGATCTGCTGGAGTCCATTGTCTTTTTGATTTCGCCGCCTAAGGGCGATGCAAACGCTCCGCTCAAAGCGCTCATTTTGGATTCGTACTTTGACGAGTATCGCGGTGTGGTGGCTACGGTGCGCGTCTTCGATGGTTCCATCAAAAAGGGCGATACCCTGCTTATGATGCAAGCCAAGGGCGACTTTTTGGTCGATGGCGTGGGCGTCAAGCGTCCTGCCGAGACTCCGGTCGACGCGCTGACGGTCGGCGAGGTCGGATATGTGGTCACGGGCTTGAAGGATCCCGAGGCCGTTCGCGTGGGCGATACCCTTACGTGGGCGTCGAACCCCTGCCCCGAGCCGCTTCCCGGTTATCGCGAGGCCAAGCCCATGGTCTATACGGGCCTGTTCCCGATCGACAACAAGGACTACGAGAACCTGCGTGACGCGCTCGATAAACTGCACGTCAACGACCCGTCGTTGGTGTGGGAGCCCGAGACCTCGGTGGCGCTCGGCTTTGGCTTCCGCGTGGGCTTCCTGGGCCTGCTGCACATGGAAGTTATCAAGGAACGCCTGGAGCGCGAGTTCAACCTGGACCTCATTGCCACGAGTCCCTCGGTTGACTATCACGTCTACAAGACCGACGGCGAAATGATCGATGTCCGCAGTCCGCAGGACCTTCCCGAGGCCACACGCATCGATCGTATCGAGGAACCCTACCTCAAGGCAAAGATCATCTGCCCGCCTGAGTACACGGGTGCCGTCATGCAGCTCGCCATCGAGCACCGCGGCGTCACGACCGACATGATCAACCTGACGAGCAAATCGGTCGAGATGCGCTTCGATATGCCGCTCGCCGAGCTCATCTTGGACTTCTTCGATCAGCTCAAGAGCCGCACCAAGGGCTATGCCTCTCTCGACTACGAGTTCAACGAGTACCGTCCCTCCGAGCTCGTGAAGCTCGATATTTTGCTTTCGGGCGACGAGGTGGACGCGCTTTCGTTTATCGTCCATAAGGACAAGGCATATGGCCTGGCCCGTGGCCTGTGCGACAAGCTCAAGGAGATCATCCCGCGTCAGCTGTTCGAGGTGCCCATCCAGGGTGCTATCGGCAACAAAATCATCGCCCGTTCCACCGTCAAGGCGCGTCGCAAGGACGTTCTTGCTAAGTGCTACGGCGGCGATATCTCGCGTAAGCGCAAGCTGCTCGAGAAGCAGAAAGAGGGCAAGAAGCGTATGAAGGCCATCGGATCGGTCGAGGTCCCGCAGGAGGCGTTTATGGCGATCCTCAAGGTGGACGAGTAGGTCCATGGCGCTTTCTGAATACAGCAAGCGGCTGCTGGGTGTCTATGCCGAGCAGCCGTTCCTTATGGCTCCCATGGCGGGCGTGACCGACCCCGCCTATCGCATCATGTGTCGCCGCCGCGGTGCCAACCTTGCCTACAGCGAGATGGTGAGCGTGGCGGGTCTTGCCTATGCCAGCAACAAGACCTGGCGCCTGGTGCTACCGGCCGACGAGGAGCAGCAGATTTGCGTGCAGCTCTTTGGCTCCAAGCCCGAGCAGTTTGCGAGCGCCGTCGCCGCCGTCGAGGAGCGCGTTGGCGATCGCCTGTCGCTCATCGATATCAATATGGCATGCCCCGCCCGCAAGGTTGTCACCAAGGGCGAGGGCTCGGCGCTCATGCGCACGCCCGACCTGGCGGAGAAGATCGTCGAGGCCACGGTTGGCGCGGCGCACGTGCCCGTGACCGTCAAGATTCGCAAGGGCTTTTATGCCGAGGACCGCAATGCCGCGACATTTGCCCAGATGCTTGAGAGTGCAGGGGCTGCCGCAGTCGCCGTGCATGGTCGTTGCGCCACGCAGCTCTACACGGGCCAGGCCGATTGGTCGGTCGTCGATGAGGTTGCCGACGCTGTCGAGATTCCCGTGATTGGTTCGGGCGATGTGTTCTCGGCCGAGGACGCTGCTGAGCATCTGCACGGCTCGGGTGCCAGCGCGGTGTTTATCGCGCGCGGCATCTACGGCAATCCGTGGGTGTTCGGCGATGCCCGAGCCCTTGCACTCGATGGCACGCCGGTTCCTTCTCGCTCCTCGGTCGAGCGCCTGGAGGCTCTGCGCGAGCACCTGACGTTGACGCACGAGCTTCTGCCGCTCATGTCGCGTGCTCGCACGTACGCAAGCTGGTACTTAAAGGGCATGCCCCATGCCGCCGCCTGGCGCGCTCAGGTGGTGCGTTGCTCTACGTACGAGGAGTTCATGTCGCTGGTCGATGATATCGAGCGCGATGTGGTGGCCTGTGAGGCCGCGCTTGCCGCCGTCGAGTCGGTGCCTGCTCATCCGCTGGAGGCCTAACGGTGGCCGTTACCGCGCTGTACGTGCACGTGCCGTTTTGCGCTCAAAAGTGCCGGTACTGCGACTTTGACTCGCGCAGCTTTGCTGCGTGTGATTTGGATGCCGCGCTTGATTCCTATTTTGAGCAGTTGTATGCGCGCCTCGATTCCTTTGGCGACGCCGGGGCGCTTGCGCAGGTCCGCACGGTCTATACTGGCGGCGGCACGCCGTCGCTGGCAGGGGAGCGCCTGGTGAAACTTGCCCGTCGTATCTCCATGTGGTGCAAGCCCGTTGAATTTACTTGCGAAGCCAATCCTGAGTCGCTGACCGCCGAGCTCGCCACCGCGCTTGCCGAGGCGGGTGTCACGCGCATCTCTCTGGGCGTGCAAACCCTCGACAATACCGAGCTGGCTGCTATTGGCCGCATTCACGATGCTAATCGGGCACTTGCGGCTATCGCGACGGTAAAGGACACTGGCCTCGATGTGTCGTGCGACCTTATGTGTGGCCTTCCCGGGCAGACGGCGGCGAGTTGGCAGCGCACGCTCGATGGCGTGTTGGCGGCGGCGCCTCATCATGTGTCGGTCTACCCGCTCACGCTCGAGGAGGGCACGCCACTCTATCGCATGGCGTGCCGTGACGAGTCGCTCGAGCCTGATGAGGATTTTCAGGCCGCCTGCATGGATGTGGCACGCGAGCTCCTGGGTGCCGCCGGCTATCACCCGTATGAGGTGGCGAGCTACGCGCTCGATGGGCATGAATGTGCCCATAATATCGCCTACTGGACTGGTCGGGGCTACCTGGGCCTGGGTCGTTCTGCCGCGGGCATGCTCGACGACGAGGATTTCGACCGCTTGGCTGGACTGTTTCCCGGCGTGGCTCCCCGTGGTGACTTTCACCGCGTGCGTTTGGTACAACGCGACGATGCCGCGACGATGTTTGATGCCGAGTATCTGTCGCGGCGCGAGGCGGCGGCCGAGGACCTGATGCTCGCTTGTCGCATGACGCGCGGTGTTGATTCCGACCTGTTGGTTCGCGCGTCTCGTGTCATCCCTGCCGATGAACTGGCAGCGGCTTGTGATCGCGCTCTTGAGCTTGGGCTTGCCACTTGGGTGCCCGAGCACGGTGATACCCATGCGGGGCCTATCGCCTCTGTCGATGTCATCGCTGGCCGCACCTGTGCCCGTCTGGCGCCGACCCATCTGGGCTGGCTCGATGGAAATGTTCTGTTCGAGCTGTTTTGGGATCTAGCTTAGGCCGCTCGGGTAGAATTACCGGAATATATACGCTGCTGTGAGCAGGAGGTTGCCGCGCATGGCGACGATGAACGAAAAAGATTACTACGAGATTCTGGGTGTCTCCAAGGACGCCACCTCGCGTGATATTCAAAAGGCCTTCCAGCAAAAGGCCCGTAAGCTCCATCCGGACGTCAATAAAGAGCCGGATGCCGAGGAAAAGTTTAAAGAGGTTTCCGAGGCCTACGCCGTGCTTTCGGATGAGCAAAAACGTGCGCGCTACGACGCCATGCGTTCTGGCAATCCCTTTGCCGGTGCTCCTACGGCTTCGCCCTATGGTGGCGGCTAC
>URTP01000039.1 GCA_900550835.1 uncultured Collinsella sp.
CGGGGCATGCGGGGAGCCGGCGGGCGCCTGGGCTTCGCTGGCCGCGTGTGCGGGGTCGACAATGCCCGAAATCAGGCGCTCGGCCTCATCGACATCCAAGCAAGGGGTACCGCTTACCAGGCCATCGGCCTCGAGGCTATTGAAGATACGCGTGACGCGAGGGCAGTCGACGCCGATGGCACGGAGCTCGTCGGCATGCCCGAAAACCTCGTGTGGCTCGCCCTGCAGCGCGATTTCGCCATGGTTGAGCACGAGCACGCGGTTGCAGTACTCCGAGAGCAGGGCGACCTTTTGCTCAACGACGACGATGGTAATTCCAAGTGCGCGGTTTGCCTCACGCAGCGTCTCGAAGACCAACGTGGAGCTGGCGGGGTCGAGTGCCGCGGTGGGCTCGTCGAGAACCAAAACGCGCGGACGCATGGCGAGGATGGCGGCGATGGCTACCTTTTGCTTCTGTCCGCCCGAGAGGGTGGCGATCTCGCGGTCGCGCAGGTCGCTGATGCCGACGGTCTCGAGCGTTTCGCTCACGCGCTGCTCGGTCTGGTCGTGGGGAACGCCAAAGTTCTCGAGGCCAAAGAGTATCTCGTCCTCGACGACCGAGGCGACCATCTGCGTGTCGATATCCTGCAGCACGCTGCCGACGATTTGCGACACGTCGGTCAACGAGACCTCGCAGGTGTCGTGGCCGTCAACCATGACGGACCCAAAGAACGTGCCGGTGTAGTGGTGGGGCACGGCGCCCGACAGGCAGGCGGCAAGCGTGGACTTGCCGGCGCCCGAGGGCCCGATGATGCCGATGAAATCTCCCTTGTTCACGCTGAGTGAGATGTGGCTGAGCGCCTGCTCGGTCTGCGTGCCATAGGAGAACGAGACATCGTCGACGTTGATGATCGTTTCCATGGATACCTTTCATAGTCATTGGGGACGTTCTTACATGACTAGTCGTTTAAGAACGTCCCCAAGAGCTAGTTGTTTGGGACAGTCTTTGTTGGTGGAGTGCGGAGACGGCTTTACGAGGGGCCCCAGGTTGGCGCGAAAGAGGAGCGAAGCGTACTTGGGTACGCGAGCGACGAATGAACGCCAAGATGGGGTGGCTCGTAAAGCCGAGCGGGTTAATTGAGCCTAAGGGCCTTCTGGATGGGCAAGTAGAGGGCGCCGACCAGAATGGCGTTAAAGACGGCGGTCATGGCGACGACGGGCAGCATAGCGGCGGCGAGCTCGCCGACCACGCCAAGCATGGCCATCTTGATAACCATGAAGATGACGCCGGAGACAAAGGTGGTCACGAAGGTTGCGACGATGGCGACGGCAGGCTTGACCTGACCGTTCTTGCCGGCGGCGTTGACGATGCCGGCCATGAGCATGGCGGCGATGCCCTCGGCGGCAAAATCGACGAACGGCGAAGTGGTGGTGATCTGGATCACGGCAGCCGAGATGAGGCCAATGACGAGCGCCTGGCCGATGTTGGGGCGAACGACCAGGATGGTGAGGCAGAAGGCCGAGATGATGAACTCGGGGCTGATCATGCCGCCCGAGATGCCCGAGATTGCCTTGCCGACGGTGAAGTTGAGGATGAAGCCGGCGGCGAGCAGGATGGCGAGCAGGACGAGGGCGCGGACATCGAGTTTGCCGCGATCGGCGGTATGGACGGTGCGGGGCTGGGTGGCGGTGGTGTTCTGAGACATGGTGAAAATCCTTTCGGAAGGGGATTGCAAGAGAAAAGCGGAGGCGCGTGATGCGAATGCGATCGGGCTCGAGATAGAAAAAGGCCCCCGGTCGAAACCGGAGGCCTTCCAATCACCTAGAGCTCAAAAACAGGCGTGAGGGACTCACTGTCGACCGATCGTATTCGCATCACGCCACCACCAGTTGTTGAGAGATTTCATCGTGTTCTTCATGTTGGTGGCTCCTTTCGTGATGCCGTGGCGCGGTCGCACCTAGTTGCTGTTGCGCTGCACTATAGCACAGCGAAGTGTGTGCGGGGAAATCTTTTTTAAAAAGATTTCAGGCGGGTTTCCCGTCGGTCAAAAGAGCGGGCTAAGCGGGCGAGGCTGCCATTGCTGCCTTGTCCGCTCAGCTAAGACATGAGGGCTTTAGGCCTTCTTGCGACGATAGATCACGTAGGCGCAGACACCGATGATGACGACGGCGCCAACGGCCATGGCGGCCATGTTGTTGCCCTCGGACTTCTCCTCGGTGACCTCTTCCTCTTCGGCCTCGGGCTCGGCCACGTCCTCATCGGAAAGGGCCTCGTCGGCGTAGGTGATGGACTCGACCAGGCAGTCGTTGTCAGCATCGTAGTCACTCGGGACGAACTCCTCGGAGAAATCGCCCTCCTGGAGGTAGTCGCGCATCTCCTCGAGCATGGCCTTGCACTTAACATAGGTGTTCTTGGTTGCAGCCTTGCCGGCCTTGTTGGCCAGGGCGGTGCGGGCTTCGGTGCCTTCTTCGGCCTGCATGGCCTCGTCGACGGTCAGGTTCTGCTCGATGAGCTCCTTCTGCAGGGCGTCGAGATAGGCGCGGACGCCGGTGGCGCAGTGGTCGCGGTTCTCATAGGCGAGCGTGTTGATGTCCATGAGGACGTAGTTGATGGAGTTCTTGGGCTCCTCGTTGTTCACGACGTCTTCCTCTTCGCAGTGATCGAAGGAGACATCCTGATCGCTGAAGTAGGGGCTGACCTCGGTGAGCAGTGCGGAATAGAGGGGGATAGCGACGGAGAACTCGGCGTTGGAGAGCATCTCCCACTGGATGGTCGCGATCTCGGGGTCCATGCCGTGACGGATCTGGAAGGTGTGGATTTCGGTGTTGCGGTTGGAGCCGATGGCATACGCGCCGTCGGTGTTGGCGTTGAGGCCGGCGACATTCTCGCCGCGAGCGGCGAAGGAACGAATCATCTCAAAGGTGTTCCAGTCGGACTTGCCGGGCGTAAAGAACAGCGGCTGCATTTCGTGGACCAGGGCGCCGGTCGTCGCGCGAGCGTCTTCGCGCTCGTCCTTGACGATCTCGTAGTCGGTGCCCTCAGCAAGCGGAGCCATGAAGTAATCGCGGCCCTGGATATAGCGCGACCACTGGTGCATGCCGGCCTCGCCAATCTCCTCGCCGTAGGTCTTGGCGACGTCGAACTTGCCGTCGGTGTACTCGGCAAAGCCCTTCTCCTTAGGCATAGACTCGATGCCCTCGGAGTGGAGGCAGTTCTCGGTGTCGTCGAGGTCGACGTCATAGGTGAGGTTGCCGATGTTGGGGTTGAGCGAGGCGATATCGTCAGTGAGCCTCATGGCGATCCACTGATGGCCGGAAAGCGCTGCAAACAACCAGGTCTCGTTGTTGTCGGCAATGATGATCTGGTCGTTGGAGCAGACGCCCTGCTCGTCAATCAGGCTGCCGAGGAGCTCGACACCCTCGCGGGCCGTGGCACTCTCGCCCAGAATGACGCTGGCGTAGTTGTATTCGCCAATGCCAGTCTCCTCGGTGATGGGGTCGGCCTCTTCGGCCTTCTCGTTATAGGAGGTGCTCAACGTGGCAGAGCAGGAGACACCCTTCTCGTTGATGCCTGCCTCGGAATATGCGTCGTAGCGATCTTCCCACTGCGAGGGGTTGTCGCGAACGAAGGTGTAGCGGTAGGTTGCGCCCTTGGACTTGTACTCAAAACCGGACTCGACCGAGGTGTACTCGTTGCCGTCCTTGTGTGCGGGCTCAATGCCAAAGTGCTTGATGTAGCGCGGACCGAAGTCCTCGGAACGGCCGTAGTACGTGTTGCCGTCTGCCGTGAGCTTGCTGCCCATGTAGATCTGGGTGCAGGCGAGTGCCGAAGTCGGCATGGCCATGATAGCCGCTGCTCCAAACGCAAGGCCGCAGCCGAGCTTCTTGAGCGTGTTGACAGGATGAGTAAACCTCATAATCCCTCCCAACTGTTGAAACCCCGCGAAACCGTACGGAGTTTCAGCTAATAAATACATCTACTAGCCTAAAGGAAGTGTAAAGAGTATTCACTCGACAACAGCCTTTGCTCGATGAGCGTAAAGAAATATACGATGAACGGATAATAATACTCATTTTATGGCTTTAGTTAAATAAAGGCACCCTGCATTTACTGTAGCTGAATAAAGCATTAGACGGCGGTCAAAAAGAAAACTCTCCCGCTGTTTAGGATTTGCATAAACAGCGGGAGAGTCGATAACTGGATGAATATCATACCAATGTGGAATTACTTCTTCCGGCGGTGGATAACGTTAATCGCATAGCCGATGAGCATGGCCAAAACGATGACGATAAAGCCGAGCAGGGGATTGTCGTTCATGGGGTCCTCCTATTTTCCGAGTGGGGAGAATTCGTCGACGATGAGGTCGAGGCATTGCGGAAGTGCGCGGGCTCCAAAGACGCCCGAGTTGCTGGAGATGATTTCGCCATCGAACTGCATGCCCAGCGACGGGGTGCAGGTGATCTTGGCTTCTTTGGTCTGGATGATCTTAAACTGCGGACGGCCGAGCACCTTGCCGGCGGGGTCGAGCGCGGCGGTGATCACGGTCGGGAGCAGCTGCACGGTTTTTACGGGCTCGATGACCGCGATGTCGACCATGCCGTCGTTCATGCGACAGTCGGGGAACAGGTTGATGTCGTTTTGGATGACCGAGGTGTTGCCGGCCATGCAGCAGATGCCATCGAGCTTCTCGACAATGCCGTCATGTTCAATCGTAAAGTGCGCCACCGTGGGGTTGGGCGTAGCGAGCGCGGATAGGAAGTAGGCGATCTCGCCGATGTCGTTTTTGGTGGGGGCGGACTTCATCATGATCTCGGCATCGTAGCCCGATCCGGCGATGATAATAAAGCCGTGGCGCTTTTCGTTGCCGTTCTCGTCGAGCCAAAAGAGCTCGCCCATGTCCGCCTTGACGGTACGGCCGACGCGACAGGCCTTGGCGAGCGCCGCGGCCTCGGGGGCATTGCCAATGTTGTTGAAGAACAGGCAGGCCGTGCCGGAGGGGAAGACGAGCGTGGGGACGCCGCATCCGCGCATTTGGTCGAGCACGTTGGAGACGGTGCCGTCGCCGCCCGAAATCACCACGCGATCAAACTCGCGCACGTCTGCCACGGCGTCCTCGGGTTCCATGCCATCGCCGATAAAACGCATCACGACCTCGTCGCCGCCCTGCGCGAGGGCGTGCGTGAACGCGTAGATTTCATCTGAGCTGGGGCCCGATGCCGGGTTGTGGATGATAAGGCAGCGCATACTTACGTTCCCGTTCTGTGACTAACCGAGTATAGTTGTAGGGCAATGCCGATATCCTACCCGTGTTTTTCGGGCCTAACCTTATTCGATGGGTTGATATGTACATTTCCACACATCAGGCTCTGCTCGACTTTTGTCAGCGCGCCCGCGAGTTCGACGCGATTGCCGTCGATACCGAGTTTTTGCGCGAGCGCACGTTTCACCCGCGCCTGTGCTTGGTTCAGATTGCCCCCCCTGCCGAGAGCGTCGCGGTCGATCCTCTGGTGATCGACGACCTGTCTCCCTTGGCCGAACTCATGGCCGACGAGAGCGTGACCAAGGTATTTCACGCCTGCTCGCAGGATATGGAGGTTATGCTCCATACCGTGGGCGCGCTGCCGCGTCCCATTTTTGACACGCAGGTGGCCGCCGCCTTTTTGGGCGAGCGCCAGCAGATTTCCTACGGCGCGCTCGTGCAGACGTTTTGCGGTGTCTCATTGCCCAAGACCGAGTCACTGACCGATTGGTCGCGCCGCCCGCTGACCGATAAGCAGATTGAGTACGCGATCGATGACGTCAAGTATCTGATCGTTGCCTATACCGAGATGATGAGCCGTCTGCGCGAGCTGGGCCGCGTGGACTGGGTACTCGACGAGTTGCGCCCGCTGGCTGACGAGTCGCACTATCGCGCCGATCGCCACGAGGCGTTCCGCAAGGTCAAGCGCATCAATTCGTGCAGCCGTCACCAGCTGGGTATCGCGCGCGAGCTCGCCGCCTGGCGCGAGGACCGCGCCGAGCGCCGTAACATCCCGCGCAAGTGGGTCATGTCCGACGACACGCTGCTTGCGCTCGTTAAGCGCAATCCCGTCCGCGTTGAGGAGTTCCGTAGCATTCGCGGTACCGACCAGCTGGGGGAGCGCGACGTGGACGGTGCGCTCATGGCCATCAAGCGCGGCGCGAGCTGCCCGCACGATCGCCTGCCGCTCATGGTGCGCGGACACCGTCAGATCTCGCCGGAGCTGGAGAGCGTGACGGACCTGATGTATGCGCTCATCCGCCTGGTTGCCGAGCGCTCGGGGGTGGCGACCTCGGTCATTGCCTCGCGCGATGACCTGGCCGATTACATCGAGCATCCTGAGCAAAGCCCCCTGCGCGAAGGCTGGCGTTTTGAGCTTGTGGGTTCGCGCCTGGACGATCTGCTTTCCGGCAATATGGGGCTCACCGTGAAGGACGGAAAGATTGAGTTGTTATAGGGAAGCCTAGTCTGCTGAGTGGGTAGAATGCCTCCAACGTGTAACTCGATTTGGAGGAATTCGCATGCCCTATTACTATGGATATGGCTTTGGCATCGACCCGCTGTACCTGCTGGTTGTTCTTGTCTGCACGGTGCTTGGCCTTGCTGCGCAGAGCTATATCAATTCGACGTACAAGACGTGGTCCAAGGTTCGCTCGGACGGCGACACGGGTGCCACGGTCGCTCGCCGCATGCTCGACGCCAACGGCTGCAATGCCGTGGGTATCAAGGGCGTCGCTGGTGAGCTTACCGACCATTACAACCCGCAGGACAATAACCTGTATCTGTCGGATTCCAACCGTTCGGGCGGCTCGGTCGCAAGCGTTGCTGTCGCTTGTCACGAGGCAGGCCATGCCGCGCAGCGTCAAAGCGGCTATGCCATGATGAAGGTACGTACCGCCCTCGTGCCGGTCGTCAACTTTACCCAGAACACCTGGACCATCGTGCTGCTCATGGGCCTGTTTATGAACATTGCGGGACTCACGACCATCGCGCTGATCTTCTTCTCGTTTAGCGTGCTGTTCCAGCTCGTTACGCTGCCGGTCGAGATTGATGCCAGCCGCCGCGCCGTGGCGTACATCGAGCAGTCGGGCATGAGCTCCAAGCAGGTCAACGGTGCCAAGAAGGTGCTGACGGCCGCCGCGCTTACCTATGTGGCTGCGGCGCTCACCTCGATTATTCAGCTGCTCTATCTTATGGCTCGCTACAACAGAAACTCCAACCGATAACAAATTGGGTCGCTGGGCGCCGCGGGAATTTGTGTCCCCGCGGCGCTGTACTATGTGTTGGACTTGAATTTGCGCAGGGCCAGAGCCTTTGTGCACGATGACGAAAGGAGGCTGCGTGGCAGGCTGGAATCTAACCGGCAATAGCGTTTCCGCCGAGTTCGACGGTTCGGACGAGCAAGAGCGTAAAGAGCTCAGCGTGAGCCAGGCGGTAGAGATCGCCGCCGGTGCGCTCGATGCTATTCCGCAACTGACCGTCCTGGGCGAGGTCACGGGTTTCCGTGGTCCCAATGCCCGAAGCGGCCACTGCTACTTCCAGATTAAAGACGACTCGGCCGCCGTCGACTGCATCATCTGGAAGGGCGCCTATCTCAAGCGTACCTTCGATCTGCGTGACGGCATGCAGGTGAGCTTTAAGGGCAGCTTCAATCTCTATAAGGCCACGGGCCGCATGAGCTTTGTCGCTCGCTCGTTTTCGCTGGCGGGGGAGGGTCTGCTGCGTCAACAGGTGGCGCAGTTGGCCGAAAAGCTACGCCGCGAGGGACTGATGGACGAGTCCCGCAAACGCCGCATCCCGGTGTTTTGCTCACGCGTGGCGGTCGTCACCTCGCTTTCCGGTGCGGTAATCGACGACGTCAAGCGTACGCTGCGCCGTCGCAACCCGCTCGTCGAGCTTGTCTGCGTGGGCGCCAAGGTTCAAGGCGAGGGTGCGCCGGCCGAGCTCATTGATGGCTTGCGCCGCGCCGTTTCCATTACGCCGGCGCCCGACTGTATTTTGCTGGTGCGCGGCGGCGGCTCCTTTGAGGACCTCATGACCTTTAATGACGAGGAGCTTGCCCGCGCGGTGGCGGCTTGTCCTGTGCCCGTGGTGACTGGCATTGGCCATGAGCCCGATACCTCGATTTGCGACATGGTGAGCGACCGACGCGCCTCCACGCCCACGGCGGCGGCAGAATCGGTGGCGCCGGCTATGACGGAGTTGGCCGATGTGCTCGAGGCGCGCCATCAGCGTCTGGGTGCCGCGATGGCATCGATGATTGGGTCGGCCCAGGTCGACCTGGAGATGCTCGATCAGCGCGGTCGCCGTGCCTGGGATACCTATACGGCTCGCTTGGGTGATGCGCTCGATGCCGCTGCGTGTCGCCCGTGCCTCAACGACCCCACATTTATGGTCGAGCGTCGCGAATCGGAGCTTGCGCTGACTGCCGATCGCCTGTCGGGCGCCATAGTACGCTCGGTCGGGACATTCCGCTCCAACTTTGAGCGCTTGCCCGAGCGTCTGATTACAAGCACCTCGGGGCTCGATGGTAAGCGCCATGCGCTCACGCTTGCGAGTTCCCGCCTAGAGCATCAAGGGCGCACGATGCTCAGCAAGCCAGCGTCCGACCTGAGCCGTGCGGCAGCGTCGCTCGATGCCCTGTCGCCGCTCAAAGTGCTTGCTCGCGGCTATTCCATCGCGTACAGCGATGATGGTGTGGCTACGAGTGCCAAGACCTTTAAGCCTGGCGACGCCATTCGCGTGCGCATGGCAGACGGCAACGTGGCAGCAACGGTCGATACGGTCGAGTAGACCGCGTTTCGCAGTGATAGACCCTTAGGAAAGGAAACAGATATGGCAGAGAAGACCCCGGTCGAGCAGCTTACGTACAAGCAGGCCTCGCAGGAGCTGGAGCTCATCATCCGCAGCCTGGAGTCGGGCGATATGGAGCTTGAGGAGTCGCTCGAGAGCTACACCCGCGGCGTCGAGCTCCTCAAAAGCCTGCGCACCCGCCTGTCCGATGCCGAGCAGAAGGTCTCGGTGCTCCTTAAGGACGTCGACGGCAACGACGTGCTCGCCGACGGCGAGGCCGCCAACACCGATGATAACCTTTCGTTCTAAGCATCTCGACCAAATATAATTACCTTGGTCTGTAAGAAAGGAACCAGCTATGTGCGATTGCATCTTCTGTAAAATTGCCAACCACGAGATCCCCTCGACCGTTGTCTATGAGGACGACCAGGTCATCGCCTTCGACGACCTCAACCCGCAGGCGCCGGTCCACACGCTCGTGATCCCTAAGAAGCACTACAGCGACATCGCCGACAACGTACCCGCCGAGACCATGGGCGCCATAGCTCACGCCATCCAGGAGGTCGCCAAGGCCAAGGGTCTGGAGGACGGTTTCCGCGTCATCTCCAACAAGGGCGTCAACGCCGGCCAGACCGTCATGCACTTCCACATGCACGTCCTCGGCGGCAAAAACCTGGGCGAGAACCTCATCTGAGGGCGCTTGGCCCGTCGACTTGGCTGCCTTTGGAGTAATCTATGCAGCTTTCTCAACTCGAATACCTTCAAGCGGTAGCGAACTATGGCGGCGTGCGCAAAGCAGCTCGCGCCGTTCATGTGAGTCCGCAGGCCGTTTCGTCGGCAATCAAAAAGCTGGAATCTGAGTATCAGATTGTTTTGCTCGACCGATCGGCGGGGGAGGCTGTTTTGTCTCCGGCGGGCAGAGAATTTGCGCGTCGTGCGCGCGTGATCCTGGCACAAGTCGACGATCTCAAAAAGTACGCTCAATCGAGGGGCGACGGCGTTTCGCCCGATGGCCACTTTCGTCTTTACGCCCCCTGCCTTCATGGGCGGGGGCGCCTTTTTGCCGAAAGCTGGTATGACTCGTTTGAACGCTCGCACCCTCAGATTCACCTTGATGTGTGGCATCAGCCAACGGCCACATGCTTTGAATCACTTGTGCTTGGCATTTCGGATGCGGCTATCTCATTCGAGGAACCACGGGACAGCGTCCTTTCTTCAAAATATTTGGGTGAAAAGGAGCTCAAGGTTCTTTCATGCCCAGCGGGTCATCAATCTGTGGGCGCCATGACCATTCGCGAGTTACTGGGCGGCAGGCTCGCTGTTCCCATTAATTTGTCACCCTGTCTCAATGCAATCAATCAATGTCCCGAAGCCCAGCTGGTTAATTTCCGCTTCCGTGATGTCGAATACGGAAACAAGGCGCAGGCTGAGTTTCTTCAAGCCGGGGGATTGATATTGAGTTTTTCTGGGTCCTCTCTTGCGTCGGATGGATCAGAAGTGAGTGAGTGCTCAATTGAAGGTTCGCGTGATGTAGCCTTGCCCATCTACTTTTGCTATCGACAAAATGCCTGGACTGATCGACACCAGACGGTTTTTCTGCACCTATTGCGTCATCTTGCTTCGTGAGATTAATTGGCTTCGAGGCATCAAGTGATTATTGACGCCTTGTAACACATAGCTGACAGCTTTGCCCTCATGCTTTTCCAAGATTCCGATTTAGATTGCTGACTCTTGGAGGGTGGAGCATGAAAAACCGTACGGTTTTGCTTTATATGACGTTCGTTTTTCTGTCGAACTTCAGCACCATCTTGTATTTTCTAACTGTCTACCTTGAGTTCGTCGGACTTTCGATGGTATCGATTTCTAGCATGATGATTGCATATCAAGTGAGCAAGTTCATCCTTGAAGTTCCCACTGGCTATATTGCTGATAGGTTTGGACGAAAGACAAGCGGTCTCGTTGGCGTCGTGGGAATGCTTGGATACTACGCCGCCCTGCTTCTCGTCCGTTCTCCCCTGCTTTTAATCGGTGCGTTCGCTCTCAAGGGTTTTGCCGTTGCGTGTGTGAGCGGATCCATCGAAGCGATTTACATTGACAGCGTCTCTCAGGACCAGCTCGTAAGACTTAATGTCGTTGAGCGATTTGTTTTCTATGCCTCTTATGCCATCTCCGCTTGCGTGGGCGGTTTCATTTCGTCCGTCGGTGCATATCTCATTGGTCTTTCGGCAGATATCATCGCAATGGTGTTGACGTTGGTTGTCGTTGTCTGCATTCCTGAAATGCGAAGAGGGGGCACTGCGACGACACCTGAACATGGGATTAGCCCGAAGATGATCGGTACCGCTATTACGGGTAATGGCATTCTTCGTTCAGCGTTCATCATGGACTGTTCTCAGGCATTTGCTTTTGTCGCCCTGGAAGACTTTTTCTCACTGCTGCTTGCGGGTCGCGGAATGAATGCCGTCGCTTCGGGTGTGACCATTGCGGTCCAGCTCCTTGCCTCGGCCTCCATGGGACTTATTGTGCCCTGTGCGATTGCTCATGTCGACAAGGGCCGCTTTGCGCGTATTTGCGGCATCGTTCGCTTAGTATTGACAGCTTTGTTTTTGATCCCCCTTACTCCGGCTAATTTGCTGCCCGTGTTCTATGTGCTGCAGACGGTTGCGTACTCGTTATTTGCTCCAATTAAATACTCAATTTTTCAAAAGGCAGCCGATTCTTCGATGCGCTGTTCACTGATTTCGGTTCAAAGCCAGATGGTGGCGGTGGGTGCCGTTCTTTTCTATCTGCTCAACGCTGTGTTGAGTAGCGTTGCGGGCATTCGAGTCGTATTGCTTGTCGCGCTCGGGATTTCTTCCCTTGTGTATATCCCCGCGCTATTTCGTCTTACACGCCAAAGGTCATGAGTATTTGGGCGCCGATAACTTATATATCAACGCAATAAACCCGAGCGCGAGGGCGTTTGGGTTTATTATTGAAGCGTATGTAACCTGGCGGCGCCACACCGCCTGTTAGTAGGGAGACACATGAACGTTCTGGTCGTCAACGCAGGATCTTCGACCCTTAAGTATCAGGTCATCGATACCAAGTCCCACAAGGTGTCCGCAAAGGGCTCCTGCGAGCGCGTCTGCTTTACCGGCGGCACCTTCACCCACGCTGCCAACGGCTCCAAGAAGGTGACCGAGAACATCGAGTTCCCCGACCACAAGGTCGCCATCGAGGTCGTCCTGAAGGACCTTGAGGCCAACGGCGTCAAGATCGAGGGTATCGGCCACCGTATCGTTCAGGGCGGTTGGTACTTCGGTGATTCCTCCCTCGTCGACGAGGACGTCCTCGCCAAGATCCGCGAGGTCGCTCCGCTCGCCCCGCTGCACAACAACCCCGAGGCCAACGTTATCGAGTACTGCCTGGAGCAGTATCCCGACCTGCCCAACGTCACGGTTTACGACACCGCTTTCCACTTCAACATGCCCGAGGTCGCCAAGACTTACGCCCTGCCCAAGGACGTCTGCGACAAGCTGCACATCCGTAAGTACGGCGCCCACGGCACCAGCTACCGTTACATCTCCAAGAAGGTCGCCGAGATGACCAACGGCGAGGCCCGCAAGGTCGTCGTGTGCCATATCGGCTCCGGCGCTTCCCTGTGCGCCATCGAGGACGGCAAGTGCATGGACACCACCATGGGCTTGACGCCGCTCGACGGCGTTATGATGGGCACCCGCTGCGGCTCCATCGACCCGGCTACCGTGTGCTACCTGCAGCGCGAGGGCGGCTACACCTTCGACGAGGTCGACGAGATGATGAACAAGAAGTCCGGCCTTTTGGCTGTGACCGGCGGCAAGACCAACGACTGCCGCAACGTCGAGGAGCTCGCCGCCGCCGGTGACCCCGAGGCCCAGCTTGCCTTCGATATGTTCGTCTACAAGATTGCCGCCAAGGCTGCCGAGATGGCCACTTCTATGTGCGGTATGGACACCCTGGTCTTTACCGCCGGCATCGGCGAGCACGCTCCGGCCGTCCGCGCCGGCGTTGCCGACCGTCTGGCCTTTATGGGCGTCAAGATGGATCATGCCCGCAACGCCCTGCGTGGTGACGGCGCTTGGCGCCTGTCTGCCAAGGATTCCAAGGTTAAGATTTTCGTTATCCCCACGGACGAGGAGTTCATGATCGCTTCCGACGTCGAGCGCATCGTCAACGGCAAGTAATTGCAAAAGGGGAGGGGCTGGACGACCGAGCGCCGTTCGGCCCCTCTTTTGTGCTCGTTGGGCGATATGCCTGATAGGTATTTATTAAGTTGTGATAACTTTTTATTAACATGCGGCCGCCTTAAGGGGTCTGCGCCGACCGTATCGCACTGCAAAGGAGTCTCATGAACGTACTTGTTGTCAACGCCGGTAGCTCAAGCCTTAAATATCAGCTTTTGGATACCGATACCCGCGAGGTTTTCGCCAAGGGCAACTGCGAACGTATCGGTTCGGACGTGGGCATCTTTGGCCACTCCGAGAACGGTGGCGCCAAGCAAACCGAGGAGGCCCCCTTCCCGGATCACCGTTCGGCTATCGCACGCGTGCTCGAAGAGCTCGAGAAGACCGACTTTACGATCGATGGCATTGGGCATCGTATTGTTCAGGGTGGCTGGTACTTTGACGATTCCGCGGTCGTCGACGATGAGGTCATGGCTAAGATTCTCGAGGTGGCACCGCTTGCCCCGCTGCACAACTACGGCGAGGCAGCGGCAATCGAGTATTGTCGCGAGAAGTATCCGGAGCTGCCCAACGTGGCCGTCTTCGACACCTCGTTCCACATGACTATGCCCGAGGTCGCCTACACCTACGCCCTGCCCAAGGACGTGTGTAACAAGTACCACGTGCGCAAGTACGGCGCCCACGGTACGAGCCACCGCTACGAGTGGATGATGGCCAAGGAGATCCTGGGTTCGCGCTGCCACCGTCTGCTTTCGTGTCATCTGGGCAACGGCGCTTCACTCGCCGCCATTGAGGACGGTGTATGCCGCGATACCACGATGGGCCTCACGCCGCTCGACGGCCTGATGATGGGCACCCGTTGTGGTTCCATTGACCCGGCTACCGTGTGCTACCTGCAGCGCGAGGGCGGCTACAGCTACCAGGAAGTCGATGACATGATGAACAAGCAGTCTGGTCTGCTTGCCATCTCGGGCATCTCCAACGACGCCCGTGACATCCGCACGCGCGCCTCCGAGGGCGACGAGCGCTGCCTGCTCGCCTTCGATATGTTCGCCTACAAGGCCATGCAGCAGGCCGGCTCCATGATTGCCTCCATGGCGGG
>URTP01000040.1 GCA_900550835.1 uncultured Collinsella sp.
GCTTGCGTCGAAGGCGCCCGTGCCGCCCGCCACGCCTATAGCGTGGACGTGCTCGTGCCCAACCGTCGCGATACGCTCGAGGCTTTCCCCGAGATTCCCTGCGATCGGGCAACCATTGATGATTATCTTCGCCTCATGCTGAAAGGGGCTTCGAAATGAAACGCGCCTTTATGTCCGAGCTCGCCATCGTTCGCACGCTTATCCCGAGTATCGCGGGCGTCGGCCTGTTCATATTCGTCGTGCTGACTCTCGCCAACGCATCGGATGGAGATTCCGGCATGAGTGCCGGCGCCTGCGCGGTCAGCGCCATGTCGCCTATCATGGTCATGAGCTCGCTGGCCGGCTTCGACAATCAAAACGGATGGGAGCGTTATCGGGCAACGCTGCCCCTCTCGCGCAAAGACATTATTTGTGCCCGCTACCTGTGCATCGTTGTCTTCTCAGCCGTCATGGCGTGCGCCGCCGCGCTTTTGAGCATCATCACCCTTCCGTTCTTCGATCACACGGGCATGCCCTCGACGGGACAGATCGTCTTTGAGACCACAATAGCCTCCGCCGCATCGATGCTCATCTCCCTCATGATGGTGTTTTTGGCACAGCCGCTGTTCTTTCGATTTGGACACATGGAGGCGCTGCGCCTTTCCGTCGGCCTGTTTGCCCTGCTCGGGTGCCTTGCCATGGCAGCGTTGAGCTCCTCCAACCCCATCAGCAACTGGCTCATATCGATTGCCGGGGCGAATCCCGATCCCGCCGTCCTCGGCTGCCTGTGCGCAGGAATTGCGGTACTGGCCCTCGTGCTATGTGCACTTAGCTGCATCGTCAGCGCCAAGGTCTACCGGACACGCGACCTGTAGGCAAGCGCGGTATCATCGGGCATGCGCCGCAGATCTGGCGCGGTCTTTTATGAGGAGGCGCTCAACCCGTGTCGTGGGTTACAGCAGCATTTGCATCAGCTTTCTTTGCCGGCATCACATCCATTTTGGCCAAATGCGGCATCAGGCACACCGACTCCGACGTTGCAACCGCCATCCGTACTTGCGTGGTGCTCGTATTTGCCTGGGCAATGGCGGGCATTTCTGGATCCATCGGAGCAATCGGCGCCATTCCCGCCAAAGCCTGGCTATTCCTCACCCTCTCGGGACTCGCCACCGGCGCCTCGTGGATCTGTTACTTTAAGGCGCTCAGCATCGGAGACGTCAACAAGGTTGTACCCGTCGACAAGATGAGCACCGTGCTCGCCGTGCTGATCGCCATAGTGCTTTTTGGTGAGACAGGCAACCTGGCGGTCAAGCTCGTGGGAACCGCAGTTATCACGCTCGGCACGTTTTTGATGATCGAGAAAAAGCAGTCCGTCGGCGCAGAGCAAAAGCAAGACCGAGCCTGGCTCGCTTACGCCCTCGGCGCCGCCGTGTTCGCGGCACTCACCTCCGTCCTCGCCAAGATCGGCATCGAAGGTGTCGAGTCAAACCTGGCCACGGCAATCCGCACCTGTGTGGTACTTGTTATGGCATGGGCAATCGTGGCTGCCAAGGGAAAGCTGGAGCAGGTCGCGCGCATTGACCCGCGCGAACTCGCATTTCTTGCGGCATCGGGCATTGCGACCGGCGCGTCGTGGCTGCTGTACTACTACGCCATCGCTGCAGGCCAGGTGAGCGTCGTCGTGCAAATCGACAAACTATCGATTGTCGTATCGGTGCTGTTCGCACGACTGGCCTTCAACGAAAAGCTGTCGCATCGAAGCGCCATCGGCCTTTTCCTCATCGTGCTGGGCACCGCCGCGCTCGCGATTTGGAAGTAGCGTCGGTGCCAGGCGAGATTCAGTCCACCCGCAAATCCGTGACACAGCGCCCACACCGGGCTTGAGATGTTTGTATTGCCCGCGCGCTACCGTGCTACTTGCACAGCGGCTTGGGCAGCGGAATGCCTGCCGCAATGACGGCGGCGATTATCATGCAGACGATACCCTTGAGCGGGAAGCACATAAGCAGCAGGCCCACGACCATGACGGGCTGACGCATAACGGCGCCCATCGTCGAGGCGGTGCAGACGGCGACGCAAAAGACCGGATCGGCGCCGGTAAGGATAGCGAAGCCGTAGCCCAGGCTCACGCCCGAAAAGATGACGGGGAAGAAGTGACCGCCGCGCCAGCCCAGGTTGATGAGGGCGGGCGTCAGCATGGCCTTGACCAGACCGGTCGCGATAAGCACGCCGGCGGGAATGGTCAGGTAGGTTCCCATGAGCACGTCGGCCTGGGTCTCGCCGGCAAACATGGTGTAGGGCAGGACCGTGCCGCAGATGGCGAGCGCCAGACCAGCCAGCATTGCCTTAACGACAGGACGCTCTCCTATGGCCCGGGCAAACGCTTCGCTCGCGTGCTCAGAGACAAAGTACAGCCAGCCGCATACGGTGCCGACCAACGCCAGCGGAATGAGCCAGACAAGTTCCAGGTTGCCCACCTGAGCGGACTCGAACCTGGGCATGCCCATGCCGCCGCCCATAAGCTGGCCGAGCAGCAGGTAGGTACCCAGACCGCCGGCAATCGCAATGCCGTAGACCACGGTCTTTTGCGCCTTGGGAAGCTTGATCGTGATCTCATCGGACGCGGACTCATCGTCATTAGCGCCCTGGCCGTCGGCGCTACCGGCGAGCGGCGCCACAAAGCCAAACACGGGCGCGGTGAAGAGCGCCGTCAGGGCAGCTTGGGTACCCAGCAGCGTGAGCTGCCTAAACTCGGCGCCAAAGCGACGCATGCGGTCGCCGACCCAGCTGCACAGACCCGCAATGACGCCGGTCAGGCCGGCCTCCGGTCCAATGCTTCCGCCAAACAGCAGCGGCAGCAACGCCGCGAGCGAAAGCTTGCCCAGGTTGTCATACGGGTAGCGCCCGTCTTGCTTAACCTTAGCCATCACCTGGTTGAGGTCATCGGTCTTGGTGCCCGTAAGCTTTTCGTACAGACCGATCAGCAGACCGCCCAGCAGGCAGACGAAAAACGGGTAGGGCAAAAAACCGAACGGACCGCTCGCGAGCTCGGGCGAAGCGACGCCCAGCATATGCGGGATCTCGGTCCATAGATAGTCGATACCGCGCTCCATCGCAAAGAAAAACAGCCAGACCGCGGCGCCTGCAAACGCACCGGTCACGGCCACGCTAACTAAAAACAGCGCACGGTTTTTGGGTTTTGCAAGGTTGTCCATCAGGACCTCCCGTGGTCTAAATCGACAAAGATACGTTTTATTGTAGGACGGGCACAGCGCGGACGGGCCAACCATCTACGCCTCAAACGGCACCGTTGGGCGCCGCACACGCGATGGCCCCAAGGCCTAGTTGTCGATAATCGATGCAATTTGGTGCAGGTCGTCGGCAAAGTAGATGCCGGCCTGACGCTGCGAGCTCGATAGGCCTTTATCGATCATGTGCTCGAGCAACGACCTAAGGTCGTTGTAGTAACCGTCCAAGTTGTACAGGATGCACGGCGCGCTCAGATGTCCCAACGACACGGCCGACATGACCTCGGCAATCTCCTCGAGCGTGCCCGTACCGCCCGGAAAGGCGACGAACGCATCGCCGAGCTCGATCATCTTGGCCTTACGCTCGGCCATGTCGCTCGTCACGATCAGGTCATCGATACCATCGTGCTGAAACTCGGCCTCGATAAAAAAGCTCGGCTCAACACCGGTCACGCGCCCGCCGGCATCGAGCACGCTATCGGCGAGCGCGCCCATCAGTCCCGACTTGGACCCGCCGTATACCAGCGCGTGGCCGTTGGAGCCAATCCATGTGCCGAGCTGCCGCACCGCAGGCAGAAACGCCGGGTCGTTACCGGCGCTGGCGCCCAGGTATACCGTAATATTCATATTTTTGTCCCCCTCATCGTGACGCGCGGCGCCCGCCCTAGCGTTGGCGTCGGCGATATTCGCGCACGCGGCGCGACAGGTCGGCGAGCTCATCGCGATCGAGCTCTTCCAGGTGCTCAAGATCGTCCATAAAGCGCGCCATGGTGTCCTTTTGGCGCATCTTGATGAGCGTATTGCAGTAGTTCACCGCCACGCCCGTGAGCATGGCGATGTAGAAGATGCTGATGACGCTCAAAACGACGGTGATAGCGCGGGCAACGGGTGTTTCGGCCGGGATATCGCCAAAGCCGATCGTCGATACGGTCTCAAAGCTAAACCAGAGGCCATCGCCAAACGTAAGGGTCGCAGGGTCGGACAGCCAGACGGCCGTCGAGCACAGCAGGTAGAAGATAAGGAACAGGCCGGTGATGCGCGCAAAGCCAGCCTGGCGCAACACGTCGGCAAGCGTCCTCAACTTGTTCATCGCGACCCCTTTTCCCAGACGCCCCATCACGTTGCTCGGTATTGTCGCACATCCGGCACTTGGGGACGTTCCTTTTGTGTCGAACAGATTGGGAACGTCCCTAAGTGCCAACTCCGGCAAAGAGTGTCCCCAGCGACTAGTCGTTTAAGAACGTCCCCAATGACTACCCATCTGCCGGGTGTTAGGGTGGCTGAGCTGGTATCCTTATGCGGTATTATCTCGACTCGATGGGATTGCCTGTGAAACCTTCCGCCGTCCTTCGCTTAGCTCTATATCGCACCCTAGCCGTCGCGCTTGCTGCGCTCACACTGCTGAGCGCCGTCATGCCCACCCCGGCCTTTGCCGCCGACTCCGACCAGCAGGTCAAGACGGTCCGCGTCGGCTGGCTTGTCAACAACGAGGGCTCCCAGGAAGGCACACCGGGCGAGCGCCTCTCGGGATGGGGCTACGAGTACCTCCAGACCCTCTCGTATTACACCCCTGGCTGGCAGTACGAATACGTGTCCGGCACCTTCACCGAGCTCATGGACATGCTCGAGAAGGGCGAAATCGACCTCATGCCCAACATCTCGCATTCAGTAGAACGCAAGCAAAAGTTACTCTTTTCCTCAAACCCCGAGGGCACCGAGCGCTACTACATCTACGCCAAGCCCGATCGCGACGATCTGGCCAAGGGTGACCCCCAGGCACTCCAAGGCCTCACCATCGGCTGCAACTCTGGCGTTATGCAAACCTTCGTCGGCCAGCAGTGGCTCGCCAACGAAGGCGTCACCTGTACCTATAAAGAAATCGACACCGGCGGCGCCCTCTTTGAGGCACTTTCAGACGGCGAGGTCGACGCCGTCGTCATGAACGACACCATTTCGTCGCCCGATGCGTCGCCCATGTTCTACGTAGGCTCGAGCGACTACTATTTTGCCGTCCCCAAAAGCCGCCCCGATCTGATGAACGACATCAACTCGGCCATGGCGGCAATCAACCGCACCAACCCGCGCTACAACGACGAAGTCAAATCCAACTACTCGGCGCAAAATAGCGGATCCGCATCACTTACCAACTCCGAACGGTCGTGGCTCAAGGCCAATAACGACACGCTTACACTTGGTTATCTCAACAACAATCTCCCCTTCTGCAACCAAGATGCAAACGGAGAAATGGAAGGGTCACTCGCCTCACTCGTTACGACGCTCCACGACAAATTTGGCATTACCGTACACACGCTCGCTTTTTCAAGCAACCAGCAAATGACGGAAGCGCTCTCAAAGGGAAATATCGACATCGCCCTACCGGCATTTCGCGACTACTGGCTTGCCGAGCAAATGGGGACCGTTCAATCGATTTCGATGGGAACGATCTCTCTTACCGCCATCCACGCCACCAGCGATCTCAACAAGGATCTCCGCAATATCTGTTGCACAGGGTTTTCCATCGTCAACCGCAGCGAATTAAAAACTATGTTTCCAAATGCAAATGTAACCGAGTATCCGTCTGCAGACGACATGCTTTCTGCCCTTAAGGACGGAAGATCAAGCTGCATCGTTGTTCCCAACGCACGGCTGGAAACCATCCGAGATAACTACGATATCAGAGACTACGAGATACAGGAACTCTCACGCACGGCCGAACTTTCTTGCCTTATGCGACGCGGAAATCCCGAATTATTGAGTATCGTCAACAAGGGCATCATCAACGCCGGAGAATCGCTTTCTGCGAGCAATTATTCCTCTACGTCGTATAGCGCACAGGAATCAGACGCGTTCAGGTTTATATATCGTCATCGTAGTTCGATTGTCGTCATCATCGTCGGTGTACTGTTGACTGGGGTAGCGGTTCTAACCTGGGCCCTGCAGCGAGCCAGAGTAGAGCAAAACAAGGCACTCGCCGCCAATGCGGCCAAAACGGTCTTTCTCGCCCGCATGAGCCATGACATCCGCACGCCGCTCAACGGCATTCTGGGGCTCATCGAAATTGAAGAATTGCACGAAGACGATGTCGATGCCGCCCGTAAAAACCGAGCTAAGGCGCGAATCGCCGCCAACCATCTGCTCTCACTCATCAACGACATTCTAGAAATGGGCAGGATTGAAAATGGAAAGCTAACGCTTGAGCATGTCTCATTTAACCTCGAAGATCTCTGCAACGATGCAATTGTGCTGTGCAAGCTCCGCGCTTCCGATCGCAATATTACGATGCAGGATCAAAGAGCACATCCCCTCTGCAATCCACATGTAATGGGAAGCCCCACTCATGTACGTCAGATTATCATCAACCTGCTCGACAACAGCATCAAGTACAACAAAGATGGCGGAACTGTCACTTTTACATCGCAGATTAAACCGATCGATGATCGCCGAGTACTCTTTTGCTTTAACGTCTCGGACACCGGCATCGGCATGTCGCCCGAGTTTCTAAAGCACATCTACGAACCGTTTGCCCAAGAGGGCAACGATGCCCGCAGTAAATTTCAGGGAACTGGCATGGGCATGCCGATCGTCAAATCGCTCATAGACATGATGGGCGGCACGATTGAGATTTCGAGCGAGGTCGGCATGGGAAGTACGTTCAACGTCCAGATTCCGCTCGATATCGACAAGAACCCTCAGGCAAGAGAAGGTGCGGACGAGCAGGCGATCAGCTGCTCGCTTGCCGGCATGAACGTTCTTTTGGCCGAAGACAACGAGCTCAATGCCGAAATTGCCCAGGCCCTGCTCGAAAGCGAAGGCATCGTCGTAACTCGCGCCGCCGACGGCAAAGAAGCGGTCGAACTATACACTAGTCGTCCCGCCGGCAGCTTCGATGCGATCCTGATGGACATCATGATGCCGGGTATGGATGGCTACGAGGCAACTCGCGCGATTCGTCTGAGCGAGAAGGCCGATGCAGCCGACATCCCCATCATCGCGCTCACCGCCAATGCCTTTGCCGAGGACGCCAAGGCGGCACACGATGCCGGCATGAACGCCCATCTGCCCAAACCGCTCGACTTTAACAAGCTCAAAAACATCCTCGCCCGCATCAAGAAAAACGGAACTGTTTCGCTATAGTTTGTGCCCACCCACCATGCACAGTTAGAAAGGAAGCCAACGATGTTTAGGCCCTTACGTCGAAAGAAACGCGCCATCACTGACGAGGAAGCGCGCGAGTTGCTCGCTATCTGCAAGCGCGGTGTCTTTGCCGTCAACGGCGATGGTGGCTACCCGTATGCCATTCCCGTCAACTACTTCTTTGACGCCGAGCACGACAAGATTTATTTCCATGGTGCCAAGGCTGGCCACAAGGTCGATTCACTCAGGCGTGATGATAAAGTCTGCTTTACCGTTTACGGCAACGAGTGGTACAAGGACGATGACTGGGCTCCCTATGTTATGAGCACCGTGGTCTTTGGTCGTTGCCGTCTGGTAGATGAGACACCTGCGTTTATCGAGGACAAAGTCCGCCAGCTCGCGCTTAAGTACTACCCCTCTGCCGAAGAAGTTGAAGAGGAAATCGCCAAAGACATCAAGGGCGTCCAACTCTACGAGATTTCGATTGAGCATCTTTGCGGCAAGCAGATCCATGAAAAGTAAGCCCAAAAACAGGTCCTGCAAATAGCAAAATGGCTCGGTTCCAACCAGTATTGGAACCGAGCTATTTGTTTATGAAGCGTCGGCGGCTATGTGCGCAAGCGCCTCAACGAGATCCTGAGAACTCACGGGTTTGCTCAGATGCGCGTTCATGCCCGCCTCGCGCGAAAGCCTACGGTCGTCGGCAAAGGCATTGGCGCTCACGGCGATAATCGGCGTGGTCGCGGCGTCCTCGCGATCGAGCGCTCGAATCTGACGCGTGGCCTCAAGGCCATCGATGCCGGGCATCATGATGTCCATCAATACCACGTCGTACTCGTGCGGCGCGCTCGCGGCAAACGTCTCGACGGCAGACTCGCCATCTTTAACATGTGTCACGACGGCACCGGCGCGGTCGAGCGTAAACTGTGCGATCTCGGCATTCAGGTCGTTATCCTCTACGAGCAAAACACGCAGGCCCTGGATCACGTCGCTGTCGCCTGCATCCACGCGAACTGCCTGGGGAATCTCGGAACTCTTGCACTTCTCAAACGGCAGGCAAATGGTAAACGTCGTCCCCCGCCCCAAGGCGCTCGTAAAGCTCATGGTTCCGCCCATAAGCTCGACCAACTGTTTGGCAATAGACGCGCCCAGGCCAGTTCCCGATGAAGCGCCTTCCACCTGCTGTTCCTCGCGGCTGAACGGCTCGTAGAGGTGCTGTTGAAACTCCTCGCTCATGCCAATGCCGTTATCGGCGATCGTGTATTCATAGACGGGGACACCGTCCACCGGCTCCACCTCGCGGCATGTCAGGCGAACATAGCCGCCCTGGCGGTTGTACTTGACGGCATTACCGGCAATATTGAGCAACAGACGCTTGAGGTGCGTCACGCTCACCCGGGCATAGGGATGATCAAGAGTCCGTTGGTCGCAGATAATTGTCACCAGGCGCTCCTCGGCTTGGCGCTCCAGAATATCGCACACCTCACGGTTGAGGGCCACCATATCTGTAGGCACGAGATTCAGGTCGACCTGCCCGCTCTCCAAGCGGCTCATATCGAGTGCCTCGTTCGCAAGGTCGAGCAACAGTCCCGACGCCGTCCAGATCTTTGAGCGGCACTCAGTCTGCTTTTGCAAGTCGTCCGCGTTGGCATTGCCCACCTCGACCATACCGCGAATGCCGTTGATGGGCGTGCGCAGGTCGTGACTCATGCGACGCAGGAACTCCGTCTTTGCAGAGTTGGCAGACGAAGCTTCGCGCGCCGCTTTTGCCAGTTTGTCGCCATAGTCGCGCTCCTGCAGCAACAGGTCGGTCAAGTGTTGGCGCTCGGCGCGGCGGCGCGCCAACACGACAGTGGCTATAACACCGACGTAGAGCGCTGACACGCTGGCAACAACAACGGCGACGACCCCGAAGTAACGCTGCGCGGACGCATAGGTGTACACGTAAAAATTGCACGCTTTACCAAATGTGCCCAGATACCACTCTCCGTTGGCATTGACCAATCTGACCTTACCAGCCAGGCAACGCTCCTTAATACCGTCAACAATGATGGCATCCGTCGCAGGCAAATCGAGCACGCCCGATATGGTGGGTTCAACGGCATTGGTCGCAACGACCTTGCCATCGTTTTCGATCACGATATTGCCGCTATCGATGGTCTCATAACCATCGAGCAAGCTCTGCAACTTGAGCGTATTGCTCGCGACCGCCTTGGCGCTCTGGTGCCTCACCGCGACAACGATGCCCTCACCGTCCCGCCGGGCCACGCAGCCAATGTCTGCGACCGAATCGTCCGCAAGCGTAATGCGAGCGGTATAGGACTTAAGCGGATGGGCTGCCACCTCCAGCACAGGCGCCTCTTTGAAATTCTCGGCGAGCGACTCGTAGCTCACGTTATCCGTCGAGGACTCGGACACCAAGTTGCCCGATGCGTCCGTCACGATCAGCGCTGTCACATTAAACTGGCCAGCATATTGCTCCAACGTAGCGTTATCCACCGAGCCGTCGCGCTTCATATCGCGCGCTGCCTCTCCGGCAATCTCCATAACGCGAATCAGATTTTTGGTCGCATAGGCGCTGTTGAACGCATCGTAGGAAAGACTCTGTGTCGCCACGTAGTTGACAGCGTCGGCAAAGCGCTGCTCGGCCTGAGCTGTCGTGTAGCTGTAGCTCATCACGCCGGCAACAGCCGAGAGCGCTATCCCCAACAGGGCGGCAAAGACCCATACCCGGACCGAGCGATCGTCCCGCTCGTCTGCGGTGTGGTCGGGTACATCAATCACGACAGGCCCTCCATATTCAAAAATGACGAAGGGTCATCAACGTACTTTGACACCAGGCGTTCCATGGTGCCATCGGCAAGCATTTCTTGGTAGGCATGGGTGAGCTTAACGTCGATGCCGCGCGCGTCATTGATATCGAAGGCGGTGCCCAAACCAACCTCTAGCAGTGGCTCATCCAGAATGCGATACGTCACGCCATAGTCTTTTTCGTAGGCGAGCAGCGAGGACTCGTGCGCGGCGATGGCATCGACCAGGCCCTCGACGAGCGCCGGGTTCAGGTACGAGCGGTCCGAGAAGCTGTAGAGCTCCTTAATCTGCGGAACGTTTTCATTGGTGCGATCGAGCAGAATCGATTCGGGCTTAGTGGTGGACTGAACCGCCACGACCTTGTCCTTAAGGTCGGCAAGCGTGTAGATATCGCTCTCGGGATCGACAGCAACCACCTGTCGGCTCGCGAGGTATGGACCGGCCCAACGATACTCGTTTTCGCGGCCCGTCATACTAAAGCTGCCCATGACGCAATCGAGCTCGCCGCTCGCCAGCAGTTCTTTGTTCTTTTCCCAGTTGATCAGCTGGTATTTTGGCTTGTAACCAATGCGGCCCAAAGCCTCGGTCAAAATCTCGACATCCAGGCCAACGATATCGCCGTACTCGTCGCTATACACAAACGGCGGATAGAGGTCGCTGCCGACGTTGAGCGTCTTAAGGTTGTCGTCTTTGACCTGCGAGGCGGCCGCGCCTTCTGATGCAGACGTCGCGGCCCCATCATTCGATCCAAAACAGCCAGCTATCGCCACGACAAAGGCGCCCACCACTGCAAGCGCAACAAACAACGATATGGCGACCGAGCGACGAGGTCTTTTCATCGAGCTCCAGCCAATCCTGTTTACAGACTCAAGTTCAAAGATAATAGCAGACAAAGCCGCGCTCGCGCTCAATGGTTACAGACGCTTTACCCATACGGGGCCTTCCAGCCGACGCGGCAGAAGGCCCCGTATGCATCGCCCGCTTACCGTGCATTAAAAACGTAGCGGTCCAAGCGGTCGCACGCCTCCCTTATACGCGAAAGCGGCAGCGCCAGATTCACGCGAATGTGGCAAGGTCCATGGAATGGACGGCCGTCCTGATAGCCCACGCCCACACGCGCCCCCTCGTCGAGCAGCCACTGAATATCGCAGCCATGCTCGCGGCACCACTATGGGAATGCGGACAAATGGCCGGTTAGTCCTGCGCGTCGTCGACGGCGGTTACCGTCAGCCTGGTTCCGTCAACCGTAAACGATATATCGAGCCCGGCGTAAGCCAAGTGGTACACGCGGTTTGGCTCGTGCTTGCTGCCCGCGCGGCGCGGATCTTGGCGAAGGACCTCTATCAAGCCGGAGAGCTTTGTGGGCGGGACCATATCCTGCAGCGTTTGCGGGAAGTCAACGTCGAGCTCTTGCCACGGCGCATCCTCAATCCAGCCGCCGGTCGCATCCGGGTGACAGTCCGCAAACGGAATGTAGGGCTTGATGTCGTAGATGGGCGTGCCATCGCGCAGATCCGCTCCCAGCACATGGATGATGGGACCGTCGTCGGTAAGCTCGACACGATCGAGCTTGACGCAGGTAAGACCGATGGGATTGGGGCGAAACGGGCTGCGTGTGGCAAATACGCCCACGCGCTCGGCTCCACCCAAGCGCGGCGGACGCACGGTCTTCGACCACTTGGCGTTGGTGCCGGACCTGTCCTGCGTCTTGGCATCGGCGGCGATGTCTTCGGCCGTGCCACCGGGCGTTCCGTTTTCAAAGCGCCAGAGCAGCCACAGGTGAGAGAAGGAGTCCAGACCCTCAACTGCCGCGTTGGAGGCAAATTCCGGCTCAAAGACGATGCGTCCCTCAAGATGGGGCGCCAAAAAGCTGTTGCGCGGGATGCCGAACTTTTGCGGCAGGTCGGTATGTATGTGTGCAATAGGTTCCATGCCGGTCATTGTACGGCATGGAGGTGTGGGACGTTACGCGCAATTCTTCGCCGCGGTCCCCCGTCGTGCAACCAACGGTTGCTTGGAAGGGCGCCCGCCGCCGCTTATGCTTAAGCCATCAACCAGCAGAAAGGAGCCGTTATGGCCTTTGCAGAAAAGCTCATCGCCGTCCGTCGTGCCCATCACCTTACTCAGGAGCAGCTCGCCGCCAAGCTCTTCGTCACACGCCAAGCCGTCAGCCGTTGGGAGCGCGGCGAGGTCACCCCGGGCATCGACATGATGAAGCTCATTGCCGCCGTGACCGGCGAGCCACTGTCTCATCTGCTCGAAATGCCCGAGCACTATTGCCAGAGCTGCGGCATGATACTCACGCCCGACGATTGCGGTACCGATGCCCACGGCACCGCGACCGATCATTACTGCAAGTGGTGCTACGACCACGGCAAGTACACCTACGACACTACGATGGAGGCAATGATCGAGGATTGTGCCCCGCGCCTGGCACAAAACACCGGTATGTCGCTCGACGAAGCTGTCTCGCTCATGGGCGCCGTGCTGCCGCAACTGGAACGCTGGCGCGCCGTGCAAGAAAACGAGGAGCGCTACGGCGCCGAAGCGCGGGCGCGCTATGGCGATGAGGCTATCGATGCAGCAAACGAAACGTTACTTGATATGGATCCTCAGACATGGAACGACATGAAGGAACTTGAACGCGCTATTCTGGGTCAACTCTCGATTGCCATGGGCGACGGCGACCCAAAGAGCAACGAAGCCCGCAAGCTTGTCGCAATGCACCGTCGATGGATTGGCCTTAACTGGGGGCACGAACCTCAAGACGAAGCATACCTAGGCCTCGCCCACGGCTATCTTGCCGATCAGCGCTTTATCGACTACTATGACAAGCCCTGCGGCACCGGAGCCACGGCTTTTCTGGTCCAGGCAATCGAGTCGTCGTCGGCTCACGCATAGACCGCAGCGGCTTTGGGTATTTCAATCGAAACCTCAACCGATTGGAGACCCATGGCTACTGATCACGAGCTCGCACTGTACGTTATGACCGGCTGCCCGTATTGCATAAGGGTCAAGCACTTTTTGGCCGATAACGGCGTGACCATTCCCGAGCGCAATATCTCGACCGACCCCGATGCCGAGCAGACGCTCATCGCCGTCGGCGGAAAACGCCAGGTTCCCTGCCTGTTCATCGACGGCAAGCCACTCTACGAATCGAGCGACATCATCACCTGGGTACAGGAGAACCTGATCTAGTACTCATTGGGGACGCACTTAAATGAGTAGTTCCACTCATTGGGGACGCACTTAAATGAGTAGTCGTTAAAGAACGTCCCCAATAACTAGTCCCCCGCCGAACCCAAACATATACGCCAGCATCCAAAGTCGACTTTTTTCGACACCTTTGAATGCTGGCGTACAGCTTTTTGTGGGCGGTCGTTGGGTGTTCCTATAGTTTTGTCAACCGTCGGGGCTACTCCCGGTAAGGCACCCGGTCGCGCATCACGGCGTATATCGCCCTGAGCCGCTTCCTCGCGACGGCCTTGAGCGCCCGCCCGTGCCCCATGCCCCGCGCCCTGCAGGCCCGGTAGTACTCGCCGTAGCGCCCCGAGGACCTCACCAGGCTGTTGCACGAGAAGATCAGCAGGGACTTGAGCCTCGCGTCGCCCCGCCTGGACGCCCTGACCGACCTCACCGACGTGCCGGAGCTCCTCACCCTCGGGGCTATGCCGCAGTACGAGGCCAGGTGGTCGTGGTCCGGGAACCTCGCGATGTCGACCGATACCGCGAGCTGCGCCGCCGTCCTCGGCCCGATGCCGGGCACGGTGAGCAGGCACGCGTAGGTCTCGTCGCCCTCGAGCAGCCCCGCCGTCTCGGCCTCGAGGGCCCCGGCCTCGTCGAGGG
>URTP01000041.1 GCA_900550835.1 uncultured Collinsella sp.
TGAATCCGAGGAGATCGACCGCAGCCGGTGCGGATTTGCGAAGCAAATACGCGGACGTCCCGTTGCCCGCTCCATCGAGCGCGGGAGACCTTGGGACGGCCAATTCAACAAAGTCTCCCCCATCGTCTCCGTGAATCCGAGGAGATCGACCGCAGCCGGTGCGGATTTGCGAAGCAAATACGCGGACGTCCCGTTGCCCGCTCCATCGAGCGCGGGAGACCTTGGGACGGCCAATTCAACAAAGTCTCCCCCATCGTCTCCGTGAATCCGAGGAGATCGACCGCAGCCGGTGCGGATTTGCGAAGCAAATACGCGGATGTCCCCATGCCCGCTCCAATTCCAAAATGTTAGGTTAATGCCTGCTGCCCATACTCGCACCCGCGCACGGTACAATGGTTGAGTTACGACCAACGTGCCAATAACCAAAAAGGAGCCGCTATGATCGATCGCTATACCCGCCCGGAGATGGGACATATCTTCTCCCTCGAGAACAAGTATGCCATTTGGCAGGAGATCGAGGTTCTGGCCTGCGAGGCCCAGGCGGAGCTCGGCAAGATCGGCATTTCTAAAGACGAAGCCCAGTGGATCCGCGACCATGCCAACTTTGAGAAGGCGAAGGTCGATGAGATCGAGGAGGTCACGCGCCACGATGTCATCGCCTTCCTGACCAACATGAAGGAATATATCGACGCCGATGTTCCCGAGGGCGAGCCCAAGCCTAGTCGCTGGGTTCACTACGGTATGACCAGCTCCGACCTGGGTGATACTGCTCTGTGCTATCAGCTTACTCAGGCGTGTGACCTGATTATCGAGGACGTCAAGAAGCTCGGCGTGATCTGCAAGCGCCGCGCCTTCGAGGAGCGCAATACGCTCTGCGCCGGACGCACCCATGGCATCCATGCTGAGCCGATGACCTTCGGCATGAAGTTTGGCTCTTGGGCATGGGAACTCAAGCGCGACCTTGATCGTCTTGAGGATGCTCGCAAGAACGTTGCCTTCGGTGCCATCTCCGGTGCCGTCGGCACCTACAGCTCCATCGAGCCGTTCGTCGAGGAGTACGTCTGTGAGCACCTGGGTCTGGTTCACGACCCGCTGTCCACGCAGGTCATCAGCCGCGATCACCACGCCTATCTTGCCGGCGTGCTTGCCACTACAGCGGCTACCTGCGAGCGCATCGCGACCGAGGTCCGCAACCTGCAGAAGACCGATACACTCGAGGCCGAGGAGCCCTTCCGCAAGGGCCAAAAGGGCAGCTCCGCCATGCCGCACAAGCGTAACCCCATCACCATGGAGAAGGTCTGCGGTCTGTCGCGCGTCGTGAAGTCCAACGCCCAGGTCGCCTTCGACAACGTCGCCCTGTGGCACGAGCGCGACATTTCGCACTCTTCCGCCGAGCGTGTCGCCCAGGCCGATAGCTTTATCGCGCTTGACCATATGTTCCAGTGCCTCATTCGCGTTATCGACGGCCTGCAGCTGTATCCGGCCCGCATGATGGCCAATCTCAACAAGACCCGCGGCCTCATCTTCTCCTCCAAGGTCCTGCTTGCCCTCGTCGATACGGGTATCACCCGCGAGGATGCGTACGCCATTGTGCAGGAGAACGCCATGGCCACCTGGCACGAGGTGCAGGATTGTGTCTCTGGCCCCACCTTTAAGGAGCGTCTCGAGGCCGATCCGCGCTGCACCGTCAGCCAGGAGAAGCTCGACGAGATTTTTGATCCGTGGGACTTCCTCACCCGCATCGATACGGTCTTCGATCGCCTGGAGCAGCTGAGCTTCGAGTAGGGTTAACCTAATTCGACCGCTTGCGGATGCATTTCAACCTTTGGCGCCTTGCCCGTCTTGGGCGAGGCGCTTTTTTTACTGTCGCATATGCGCCCGGGTAATAAAATGAACTCCGACTGCTGTTTCGATGAAAGGGGGCACGTGCCCAGACGCATCAAGCGGGCCACCATCGTCTCGTTTACGCTCATACTCCTTGTTGCCGTCTGTGCGGGCGCCCTGACGTATACCGTTCGAAGCAGTTCTTCCTCCTCGAATGAAGCCGATAGAGATCTCCCGGTGCTCAAAATCGGCGTTACGGATAACGACCCCTATGTGTATGTCGATACCACGGGCGATTACGCCGGTATCGATATCGACATCGCCCGCGAGGCCTGCAAGCGTGCGGGGCTCAAGCCACAGTTTGTCGATATTGACTGGAACGATCGCGACCGGCTGCTCAAAAACGGTGATATCGATTGCCTGTGGTGTGACTATTCTCCCTGTTATCGCGAGGATAAGTATTACTGGACCGAGCCGTATCTAACCGTGACGGTCTCGGTTGCCGCCAAGAAAACGAGTGGCATCAAGTCCTTGGCACATCTCGATGGAAGTAAGACCATTGCGGTGATTGCGGGTTCGGTGAGTGAACGCCGATTGCTTGCGGGGGATCTGGGGGTCTCGTCGGACGTTCAAATCAAATCATATGGCTCTGCCGAACTCTGCAAAGCCGCTCTAGTCAAAGGGTACGTTGACTGCTGGATGGCGGATGTCCAGTCGCTTGACCGACTCGTTGCTCAGTATCCCGGCGTTTACCGTGTGTTTGCCGACAATGTTATGACGGTTGACCTGGGCGTCGCGTTTGATGACAGCTATGAAGGATCGGTCGTAAAGGATCTCAATACCGCGCTGTTCGACATGGATCGAGATGGCACGATTGACCGTATTGTGGGCAATTACAAGACAGGAGCGACGACGGGCGGGCAAGGAGGAAATTCATGACAACTGATGAGCACCGCTTGAGTCGAAAGACTCTGAACGTCATAGCTGCCAGCGTTATTGTCAGCGCCGTCTTGTTAGGCCTGTTGTATACGGTTGGAACCCATCGCTGCCTCGAAAAAACGCTTGGGTTTGGCCAAGAAACCATGGTGTTTTTGGAGAACGCTTGCGAAAAATATGACCGCTACGAACAGGGGAGAAAAACCGAGGCGACGCACGATTTGCTCGCCGCGGTCGAATCGTTTGCGACGTTCCTGTCCTCTGATCGCGTTGAGGTTAACGACGATCTTATCGAGCAATTTGTCCATGCCGAGAACCTTTCGGGGCTGATGGTCATGGACTCCGATGGCCATATGGCTGCCCACTACGACATCGATGGTCGCGATCCGCTCATGTTGTGGCGAGATGAGTTGGCCTGTTCGCCGGTCGCATCGATGTATCAAGGTTCCAAAGTGACCTACTCAACTGTCGATGAGCGCCGTGGTGTCGTTTTTGCCGTCTGTGCTGTTCCGTATGGCGACGGCGTTGCCCTGGCATACCGCTCACTTGTTTCCGATACGGCGGACGACTATTCATATGCCATAGCCGACGTGCTTTCGAACAGTACCTTCCACCAGGGTCCCACGGTGCTTGTTATGGAGGATGCGGAGATTGTCTCATCCAACAGTGCCGATGCTGACGTGTCGCTCGCCCGACTCCTCACCAGCGTAGGAGTTGAGTGGAAAGACGACGGCCTGACGCGCATCGAATATCGAGGAGACGAATGGTATGCCGTGCGTGCGGCATATAAGGACTACCGCCTGTTTGCGCTATATCCCAAATCTGAGGTCATGTCTGACAGGATTTCATTTGTCGCCGTCGGCGTCTTGGTGTGTCTTGCGTTTTGGGTCGTGGTGCTGTTGGCTCGAAATATCGTTGACCACCGCAATTTGGTCGAAAAGGATAAACAGCTCGGCATTATCAATGCCATAAGCGCCATCTACGATTCGACCTTCCTTTTGCATCTCGACACCCTCGAGATCGAGGGGATCAATATGTCGCCGGCGATAGCGAAAATATTTGCCGAGCACAGCGAGGCATATGACTTTATGGACACGGTCTGCCGGGATATCGTGAGCCCCGAAAGCCGCGAAGCGGTTGTGGGCCTCGTAGATGTAAGTTCGCTTCGTGAACGTATGGAGGGCGTACCGTACTTGGCTGCCGAGGTGCGAGATTGTCGAGGCGCTTGGTACTCGCTACAGGTTGTCCCCCAGCATCGCGATGAGCAAGGCCGGCTGGAGTCGGTCGTCGTGGCGACGCACAACATATCGATGGTCAAGCATGCCGAGGAGCTGTCATATCAAGACAAACTGACGGGGCTTCGCAACCGCAACTATCTTGAATCGCGCGGAGATAGCCTGGTAAACGAGGACTTGCCCGTGAGCGTGATTATGTTGGACTGCAATTATCTCAAGCGGACCAACGACATCTATGGTCACGAGATGGGGGATGAACTGCTGCGACGGACGGCGTCCGTGCTGCGGCGGGTGGCTGGTGCGGATTATCTGCCGATGCGCCTTGGCGGCGACGAGTTTTTGCTGGTTTGCCCCCATACTGACAACGAGTCTGCGCTCGGGCTGGAACAGGATCTTCGTCTCGGTCTTGCCGCGGTAAGCGATGAGGCCCTGACGGTCAGCGCATCGATTGGCGTGGCGACCGTCGAGACGGCTGGAAATACGCTGGCCGATGTATATCGTGTCGCCGACCACAATATGTATCGGGAGAAGCGCACGGTCCACGCACAGGGTGCGGACTGCTAATCTTGCCCCCGCGAGTCCATGCATCGTAGGATGTTGAATCGGTGCTTGCGATAATAAGTCGGCCCAGGCGGGGATAATAGACGTCTGAAATTTCTTTCTGAGAGGGGATCTCAATGATTAGTTTTGACTACAAGCCGCAGGGTGTATGCTCTCGCAATATTCACCTCAATCTCTCTGACGATGGCAGCAAGGTGCTGGGCGTTGAGTTTACCGGCGGCTGTGACGGCAATCTCAAGGCAATCTCCAAGTTAGTCGAGGGTGCTCCTGCCGATCGCGTAATCGAGGTTCTCGCCGGTAATACCTGCGGTATGAAAAAGACCTCTTGCGCCGATCAGCTTACGCGCGCTATCGAGGCCGCTCGCGCCGAGATCGCCTAATGGGTATCGCCGACCACATCAAGAATGGAATATCGCGCCGTGGCTTTGTGCTCGGCGGTGCTGCCGCGGGCGCTGCCACGGTGCTTGCCGGTTGCTCGAAAAAAACGGGCACCAGCGACGATGCCGCCGGCGAGCCGCAAGTTATCAAGGACGATTCGAAGATTGTCTCGATCACTGATGAGTACGAAGCTGTTGATATCGATCTTGAGCCGGCGGCGTCGTGGACGCTGCCGCTGGGCACGCTGCTGTACTACTGCGATGGCGACTACGCTGCCGCGATGACGGCGCCTGCTTCTGCCCTGCATGCCAATACGCTTGGTGTGCTCAACCTGGGCGATGGCTCGCTTACCACACTTATCGAGGATCCCGTTGAGGGAACCGGTTATGCGTTTTACGACGTTCGCGCGGGTGATGGCGTGTTCGCGTGGGTCGAGATGAACTTTGCCAATGCGTCTTGGAAACTCTATGCGCAAAACCTTGCAGGCTCCTCCCTTACCGGCAACGCTGTCGAGCTCGATCGCGGTGGCGAAAATTACGATCCGCCGCTCTTCACAGCGTATGGGTCGTCGGTCATCTGGTATAAGATGCCCTCGTCCGGCGGCAGCAAGACGAGTAACGATTCGTACTGCTACCGTCAGTCGCCTAGCGAGTCCAAGCCTGAGACTATTTGGAAGTCGACGGGCCGCTTCGCATCCGCCCCGCGTGTGAGCGACGGCATCCTGACCATCTCGCCCCGCGTGCACAATGATGAGGGCGTCTATTACGGTATGACGGCGATCGACCTGACTGACGGCAACAATACGAAGCGAGCTCAGCTGGTGCTTCCTTCGTCGGTTTCGCCTTTCGAGGCCGTGTATATGGGCGACACCTTCGTGTTCTCCATTGAGGCGACGTATAACGGTGTGGGTAGCCTGGGCAATATGGGCACCTATATCGGTAACGAGGGCGGGCCGTACCTCTTCCTTTCGCGTGAGCCGCTCGCGTGCGTTGCGGGAAGGAAAAATAAATACCTGGTTAAAGTCCAGGCGTCGCATTTTTTGATTGACACTTCGGCTAAGACCTACGGCTCGCTTCTGTCGCCCGACCGAGCCCTGGAATATGGCGATTATCCAGCTACGGCGGGAAAATCGGACTCATTCCTTACGTACGCCACGGTGCGCAACAGCCAGGGTATACCCGAGACGGTCACCGCACGCCTATTCTCTCTTTAAGCTTAGAGGGGTTAAAAAGGCGCCAACAGGGGAATAAACGCGTTGTAATTGTGAGTACCGCCCGCCGAGCTGCCGCGTCATAGTGGCATCCGGCGGGCTCAGGTGCGTTAAAATGGGCTTGTTCTTAGCTGATTGAGACAGGGGGGCCGTGTTATGGCTTCAGATGCAAAAAAGATTCTGCTGGTCGAGGATGAGAAGGCAATCCGTGACGCCGTCGCTGCCTATCTCGAGCGCGAAGGCTACTGGGTTGTGGGTGTCGGCGACGGCCAGTCCGCGATCGAGGAGTTCGAGAAGCATCAGTTTGACCTGGTCGTGCTCGACCTTATGCTCCCCAAGATCCCCGGCGAGCGCGTTTGCCGCACCATTCGCGATACCTCGGATGTCCCCATCATCATGCTGACTGCCAAGGGCGAGATCGAGGACCGTATTATCGGTCTTGAGCTCGGCGCCGACGACTATCTGATTAAGCCGTTCTCGCCGCGCGAGCTTGTCGCGCGCGTACGCGCTTTGTTCCGCCGTGCCCATCAGGCCGACGAGCCAGCCGTCGAGGTACTCGACTTCGGCGATCTGGTCATCGATATCTCGGGCCACAAGATTTTGGTCGAGGGCAAGGAAGTCGACCTGACGGCTTCCGAGTTTAAGCTGCTCACCACGCTTGCCCGTCACCCCGGTCGCGTCTACAACCGCATGGAGCTGGTCGAGAAGGTGCTCGGCTACGACTTTGAGGGCTATGAGCGCACCATCGATAGCCACGTGAAGAACCTTCGCGCCAAGCTGGGCGATGATCCCAAGAAGCCCAAGTGGCTCTACACCGTCCACGGTGTCGGCTATCGCTTCGAGGCTCCGGCCAAGACCGATAAGTCGGACGAGAAATAGGGAAATCACATATGACACCTGCGCGCTTTGAAATCGGACAAAAGCACAAGCAGGAGAGCGAGGCGGGTTCCAAGGCTAGTTGGAACACGCCTCGTTCCGATTCACGGCCAACGATGAGCTATCCCTCGCGCATGGCACTTGCTTTTGCTCTGACATCGCTCATGACGGTATTGGTGCTGGTGGGCGTGGTCTCTGTTGTGTGGGGCACGGTCTTTTCGGATTACACGCGCTCTAATATCGTCGAAATCGCAAATTCCGCTGCCGAAAAGCTTGCGACGTCGTATGAGGAAAACGGCAATTGGACTGCGGGCGAGCTACGTACGGTCGCGACATCGAGTTTGGTGTCCGACGATTTGGGTATGCAGGTCGTCAACAAGAAAGGCGTTGTCGTTTATGACGACTCATGGCCTTCGGCAAGCGCGACCGCCGATGTGCGCGAGAACGAATCGCCGTCGAGCAGCTCGAGCGGTAAAAAAGCATCGCATAGTCCGGTCTCGTCGGCTCCCACCGGCTCCGATAGCGTTGCAAACGTCGAAATCATAACGTCTTCCGGCGAGCATGTCGGACAAGTAAAGCTGTGGGCCATCGGCTCCGATGCCTTGCTCACCAAGGCAGATTCTGCGTTTAGGGAGAAGACCTTTAACGCCATGGCCCTTGCTGCGGTTGTTGCAGTTTGCATTTCGGTCGTTATCGGATCACTCGTGTCGCGCATGCTCACCAAGCCGATTCACCGTATTACCAGCACGGCCAAGCAAATTCGCGATGGCGATCTGTCTGCTCGTACGGGCTTGCGCGGCGATGACGAGATTGATCAGCTGGGTGAGACCTTCGATGAGATGGCCACTTCGCTCGAGAAGGATATGAAACACGAGAAACGTTTGACCTCGGACGTGGCTCACGAACTTCGTACTCCGCTTATGGCCATGCTCGCAACGGTCGAGGCCATGCAGGATGGCGTATATCCTACCGACGATGAGCACTTGGAGACTGTTGCTTCCGAGACGCGTCGCCTGGCTCGTCTGGTGCAGCAGATGCTCGACCTGTCGCGCATGGAAAACAGCACGGCTCCGCTCAACCTTGAGCCGGTGGACATGGTTCCCTTCGTGCGTTCCATCGTCAATGCCCAGGAGCGCCTGTTTGTCGACCGCGATCTGCGCTTGCGCTTTGCTGACGAGACCCAAGGTCACGACGATGTCGTCGAAGCCGATCCCGACATGATCACACAATGCGTCATCAATCTCATGAGCAACGCCATGCGCTACACCCCCGAGGGCGGTTGGGTCGTGGTGTCGGTGCTCAGTGACCGCAAACACGTCAGCGTCGCCGTTTCTGATACCGGCATCGGTATTGCCAAGGATGACTTGTCGCGCATCTTCGGCCGTTTTTGGCGCGCCGATGCCAGCCGTGCCCGTGAGGCGGGCGGTCTGGGCGTGGGCCTCGCCGTGACTAAACAGATCGTCGAGCGACATCATGGCTACATTTCCGTGGAGTCGGAGCTTGGAAAGGGTACGACTTTTACGATTCATCTGCCTCGCGAGCACACGGCGGACGCGGCATCTACTACAATGGAGCACTAGCTTTTCGCTATTCGGTGAAGGAGGGGTTTCGTCCCTGCCGCTCCGAGTTTGCGAAAACGTGCGGGAAAGAACCCGCATTACTGTCGTATTTTGGTAAGGAGTGACTCACGTGACAACGATGGAGCGTCGTCCGGATTCCCGTGGCAAGGTTCGTGATATCTACGATGCCGGTGAAAACCTGCTGATGGTCGCCACCGACCGCATTTCTGCGTTCGACTTCATTCTTCCCGACGAGATTCCGTTTAAGGGAGAGGTGCTCAACCGCATCTCGGCATTCTGGTTCGATAAGTTTGCCGACATCGTTCCCAACCACCTCGTTTCCATCGACCCGGCGGATTTCCCCGAGGAGTTTGCCGAGTATCGTGACTACCTCGCAGGCCGCGCCATGCTGGTCAAGAAGGCCCAGACGATTCCTATCGAGTGCATCGTCCGCGGCTATCTGACCGGTTCGGGCAAGAAGACCTATGACGAGAACGGTACCGTCTGCGGCATTCAGCTGCCCGAGGGTCTGACCGAGGCCTCCAAGCTTCCCGAGCCGCTGTTCACGCCGTCCACGAAGGCCGAGATCGGCGACCACGACGAGAACATTTCGTTCGAGCGTTGCCGCGAGATCGTGGGCGAGGACATCGCCGCGCAGATTCGCGACCTGTCCCTCAAGATTTACAAGGCCGCTGCCGAGTATGCCGCGACTCGAGGCATCATCATCGCCGACACCAAGTTCGAGTTTGGTGTCATCGATGGTAAGGTTACGCTGATCGACGAGTGCCTCACGCCCGACTCCAGCCGTTTCTGGCCTGCCGCCAGCTACGAGGAGGGCAAGATTCAGCCCAGCTACGACAAACAATTCGTCCGCAATTGGCTCAAGGCCAACTGGGATATGACGGGGGAGACCCCGCATCTGCCCGCCGAGGTCATCGATGGCACGTCCGAGCGCTATCGCGAGGCCTTCCAAATCATCACGGGCTCCCAGTTCACAAGCATGAAGGAGAACGCGTAAGTGAGTACCCGCAGCGCCACGAACAAGCGCACGCAATCCCGCGAGGTTACCGGGGTTGCGCGCAAGTCCGCCGCATCCGCTAAGCCCGCCCGTCAGGCAGCGAGCTCTGTTCACGTCGTGCCGGCATCATCCAAGGCACGCCGTAAAGAGCTCGAGAAGGGCGAAAACCTGGAAGGCCTTTCCAAGGAGGAAAAGCGCGCCCGCAAGGCCAAGCAGCGCGCCCGCGAGGATCGCATCTACACGGTGTCGAATATCCTTCTCAAGCAGGATGAGGACTACACCAAGCGCCGCCGTATTTGGTGGGCCGTGCTCGCTATCGGCATGGTGTTCATCGTGGCAATTTGGGTTTCGTTCTACTTCGTTCCCGGCGGCACGGTGTCCAGTCCTGTTCAGATGGTTGGCATCGTTGTGTCCTATGTCATCATCCTGGGTGACTTTATCTATGACTTCGCTCGTATTCGTCCCTTGCGCAACATGTACCGCGCGCAGGCCGAAGGCATGTCCGAGAATAAGCTCAACGCTCTTATCGAGCGCGCAGCTGCCGAGGAGGACAAAAAGGACTCCAAGAAGAAGTAGCGTTTGCATGCATACTTATCGCTAAGATATAAGGCGCGTCGTTTTTGCGGCGCGCCTTTTTACTGTTCTATAGATAGATGGAGTGGCACATGATTCGAGCTGCCCTGACGGTCGAAGAAGCTCTGGAGGGCATGAAGGCCCTGGAGCCCAAGATTAAAAACTATGCGCGTCTGGTTGTCCGCAAGGGCGTAAACGTCAAGCCCGGCCAGGAGGTTGTCGTTCAGTCTCCGGTCGAGTGCGCGCCATTTGCCCGCGTGGTGGTCGCGGAGGCTTATGCCGCCGGTGCCGGTCACGTGACAGTCATTTGGGCCGATGACGCCGTGACAAGGCTTACGTACGAGCATGTCGCTAAAAGCTATTTTGAGCAGACGCCCGAGTGGAAGCGCCTGCAGTTGGATTCCCTGGCCCAGGACGGTGCCTGCTTTATCTTTATCGAGGGTGCGGACCCAGCGGCTCTGAAGGGCATTGACCCCGCCAAGCCCGCCGCGGCTTCCAAGGCAAGGAATACGCAGTGCAAGGTCTTCCGCCGTGGGCTGGACTACAACATCAACCCGTGGTGCATCGCCGGCGCGCCGGTCGTTGCCTGGGCTCGCGAGGTGTTCTCGGGCGATGCGGATGAGGTTGCGATCTATAAACTATGGAATGCGATTCTGCACACCGCTCGTGCCGATGGCCAGGACCCGGAGAGCGACTGGGAACTCCATGACGCCGCATTCGAAAAGAATCTGCGTTTCCTGAACGACAATCGTTTCGACTATCTGCATTACACCTCGGCAAATGGAACCGATCTGACGATTGGCATGACGAAAGGTCACGAGTGGGCCGGCGGCAAGGGCGAGACGCCCGATGGGCACCCATTCTTCCCCAACATTCCCACCGAGGAAGTCTTCACCTCGCCTGATCGTATGCGCGCCGACGGTATCGTGTACTCGGCCATGCCGCTCATTCACCACGGTAACAAGGTTGATGATTTTTGGATTAAGTTCGAGGCCGGCCGCGTAGTGGACTACGATGCCCGCGTGGGCAAGGCGACGCTTGCGAGCATCATTGACACCGACGAAGGCGCCGCTCGTCTGGGCGAGGTCGCGCTCATCTCCAAGAACACGCCGATCCGTGAAAGTGGCGTTCTGTTCTATGACACGCTCTATGATGAGAACGCCAGCTGCCATCTCGCGCTGGGTGTCGGTTTCCCCGAATGCATCGAGGGTGGGTATGACATGTCCAAGGAGGAGCTCCTGGAGCATGGCGTTAACGTCTCGAGCACGCACGTCGATTTTATGATCGGCACGGACGATATCGATATTACGGGCATTACGCCTGATGGACGTGAAGTTGTGATTTTCCAGAACGGCCAATGGAGTTGGGAATAGTCCCAGACCGTGGTACAATGCCACCCGCGGGCCGTTAGCTCAGCTGGCAGAGCAGGGGACTTTTAATCCCAAGGTCCAGGGTTCGAACCCCTGACGGCCCACCATAGAATAGAAAAGCGACTGGCGGATGCCGGCCGCTTTTTTGTTGCCACGACATGGGTTCGAACCCGTCGGGGCGCGGAGCTGAGTAAACGCGTGAGCGTTTGCCAGCGCAGCGCGCAAGGCGCAAAAGCGCCGCAGCGGCCGCCTGCGGAGCAGGCTGAACCCCTGACGGCCCACCCAAAGTAAGGAATACGAAATGAAAACAAATAGATACGGAATTAGCGGCAGCACATTAAAGATAATAGCAGCCATTTCGATGGTTCTCGATCATGTAAGCAGGATCGTCCTGACCAATGGAATCATGACTCACGCATCGTACAGTCAGATATCAGACGAACAGTGGGCGATTCTAAGCGAGGCTTCGGATGTGCTTCATGTTCTTGGCAGAATTGCATTTCCCTTATTTTGCTTTTTGATAGTTGAGGGATTTTTGCATACTCATGACATAAAGAAGTACCTGCGAAATATGCTTGTCTTCGCAATCATTGCGGAGCCCATATACGATTTCGTTCAAACCGGGCAACTATTCGACCTTCGGCAACAAAATGTTATGTGTGAGCTCCTGCTTTCCTTGGTCTTTTTGATTATTCTGGAAAAGATACGAAGCCTTTCAAAATGGAAGAGATGCATCGCAGAAATTGCTCTGATTGTTTTGACAGCACTGGCAGCTGAATACACTAAACTAGATGGCGGTGTGTATGGCATTCTGCTTGTGGCTGCATTCTATTTATTCCACGACAGCAAGGGCAAGATGTTCTTTGCTGCAGTATGCGCAGTGCTCCTTTCGTCATGCCATATAGTTGGCGGCGGATTTGAGCTTGCTGCAGCTAATGTACTTAATCCTGATGTTGCTGCCGCGGTTGTTTCGTTGCTGCTTATCAATTTTTATAATGGCAAGCGAGGGCTGAGGCTGAAATACTTCTTCTACATTTTCTATCCGGCACATCTTGCTCTGCTTTATGGTGTCTCACTTATTGTTTTGAACTGTCTTTAAAAACTCTCAAACAAGTCTCTGAAAGCAGAAACAAATTGACCCTAAGACTGCTTGTGAATTTCAGGAAGACCTGAGAGATGCGAGGATAGACAACGAGGGCTGCAGAAAGATGCTTCGAAAGCATGAATGGCAGCGAGAAAATGAGTTCGGAAGCACCCTCTGGATGCTCCAGCATAGAATAGAAAGCGATCGGCTCCGGCTGGTCGCTTTTTAGTTGACGGTGCACGGGTTCGAACCCGAACTTCTCTATATATAAGAACGCTTGGCGAACAAAACCTGCCTTTTACCGACGGGAAACAAATAGCTGATGCTTTTGGAGTAAAGTGGCGCACCAGAGATGACCGACGCCTTAACACCTATAAACCAGCTGGTCATCGCCAATATCAGAAGCTGCTGCTTCGAATACGGCCTCAGTGAAGCAACTGAGGGTTCTATTCATTTGTGAACAAAATATGGAGTGCGCGATTCCCGCCCACGGGGGCCCTCCGGTCTGGCAATATATCTCCTTGCCGCGCGGCCCGGTCGGACCGGATCAG
>URTP01000042.1 GCA_900550835.1 uncultured Collinsella sp.
CTGCGGGTACGCATTGGGGACAGACTTAAATGAGTAGTCGTTGGGGACGTTCTTAAACGACTGGTCAAAAAATGACTACTCATTTAAGTCTGTCCCCAATGAGTGTCCCCAATGACTAGTAGTAGGCCCACATGGCTTCGATTTCGTTGAGGACCTCCACCACGCCCCAGCGGCGGGCGCTGCGGCTGGCCGAGTTGGGGTCGTAGACGCCAATCTGGTTGGCATCGTCGATGCCGTAGAGCACGATATAGTGGCCTACGTTGGTAAACGTGCCGGGGCGCACTGCGGCGATGACGGGCGCACCCGAGCGAAGTGCTTGGGTAATCGATTCGCGATTGTTATAGAGCTGTGTTCCGTTGAGCCCCAGCTGCCACGCACCGCCTGTCATAAACGACCACTCGGTGGCACCAGTGGGGGCGTAGTTGCCGGCTTCGGCCAGTGCGCATATATCGACCGGCGTCTTATCGGTGTGGCCGGTCTTAAAGATATAGACCATGGTGAGGCAAGTGGGACCGCAAGCGTTTTCGCGAATAGTGCCACCGGCATAGGGCAGCTCCGACCATGCGGGGTCAATTTGGTAGATGTGGGGCATGGTGCCGGCACTCCACTGCGAGCGCGGGGTCGAGAACGCAAAGGAGTAACCGGGCGCGACGGGAGCTTTAAGCAGCTTGTCCTCGGCAGTGGGCTCAAGACCGGCTGATCCGTGGGAGATACAGGATCCCAAAAACACAAAGACGAGGCAGGCGGCAATGGAGCAAAGCGCAAGGCGTAGGCGGCGGGCCGGAAGCACGTGGCTTGTGGTATGCGACGCGGGGTGAGGGGCGGAATTGCCGCGATCGCGTTGAGGTCGCGAAAAGGAGCGCTTAACGTAGTAGTCGGTCTTACGGCGATCGTAGCGGCGCGGCTGCGATATGTCGGTCTGACGTTGGCGTGTGCTCGTGCTCACGCGGTCTGGCTGTTGCACGGTACGGCTTTGTTGCCGAGAAGAAGCCCCGGGCTGCTCTTGGGGGCGCTGCTGGTTGCCGTTGTCGGAGGTGCTTCTGGGCGTTGGCGTGGTGCGGCCGGCAAGGCGCACGCTTTGTGGCCGTTGGTCGCCGTCATTGTATCCGTATGCCATTCGAATCACCTTGCCTCATGTGTAACTTGTCTATCCTACATAAAAAGATGCACGACACATGGGTATGTGCGCCAAAAGCCTGACAAATGGTATGAACGTTGCCGCGCCGCGCGCCAAGCGTCACGGCAACAGGTATTCAAAAGCAGACAAGATGAAAGCGTCCAAGACGAATGACGTCTCCCGCCGTTCGTCCCAAAAACGGTGCCGCTCGTTTTGCAGTTCTGCCTTCGGTCGAGCTGCGAGCGGCGCTGCTGCGCCAAGGCCGTATCTTAAAGCCATGGAATAAAAGCGCGCGGCAAAACGGACCGCGCAAGGGGTGACGCCAAGGGGCGTCAAAAAGGAAAGGAGGGGAACAATGGCGGACAAGAACGCAGAAGTTGCAGTCGAGGACAACGGCGGCATGAAGAAAACGCTTTCGCTCTGGAACTTCTTCACCATCGGTTTCGGTGCCATTATCGGTACCGGTTGGGTTCTGCAGGTCGGCGACTGGATGGTCGTGGGCGGCGGTCCCGTTCCCGCTATGATTGCATTCCTCTTGGGCGCAATCTTCCTCGTGCCCGTCGGAGCTGTTTTCGGTGAGCTCACGGCTGCTATCCCCATCTCGGGCGGCATCGTCGAGTATGTCGATCGTAGCTTTGGCCGTACGCTGAGCTACATCACCGGTTGGCTCCTGGCCCTGGGCAACGGCATCCTGTGCCCGTGGGAGGCCATCGCCATTTCGACCCTCGTGTCCGAGATGTTCGGCAGCCTGCCCGGCCTTGAGTGGCTGCGCGCCGTCAAGCTCTACACCATCTTGGGTGCCGACGTTTACCTGTTCCCGACGCTGATCGCGCTCGGCTTTGCAATCTACGTCATCTTCCTCAACTTCCGCGGTGCCAGCTCGGCCGCCAAGCTCCAGGCCTTCCTGACCAAGGCCCTGCTCTGCGGCATGCTGCTCGCCATGGGCGTCTCGCTGTTCACCGGCTCGCCGGACAATGCCATGCCTGTGTTCTCCCAGGTCACCGGCGCTGGTGGCGGCAAGGCCGCTACCGAGAGCACCAGCCTGTTTGCCGGCATCGTGTCGGTCCTGGTTCTGACTCCGTTCTTCTACGCCGGTTTCGACACCATTCCTCAGCAGGCTGAGGAAGCAGCCGAGGGCCTCAACTGGAACAAGTTCGGCAAGATCATCTCCCTGGCCCTGCTGGCCGCCGGCGGCTTCTACATGGTCTGCATCTACTCGTTCGGCACCATCCTCGACTGGCATGAGTTTGTTAAGAGCCCGGTTCCCGCGCTTGCCTGCCTCAAGGGCATCAACATGCTTCTGTACCTGGCCATGCTCGTCATCGCTACGCTTGGACCCATGGGCCCGATGAACTCCTTCTACGGCGCCACGAGCCGCATCATGCTTGCCATGGGCCGCAAGGGCCAGCTGCCCGAGAAATTCGCCGAGGTCGACCCCAAGTCCGGCGCTCCCAAGCTCGCCTGCGTCGTCCTGGGCGTCATCACCGTCATCGGTCCGTTCCTGGGCAAGAACATGCTCATTCCTCTGACTAACGTGTCGGCCCTCGCCTTCATCTTCTCCTGCGGCATGGTCGCCCTCGCTTGCCTGCGCATGCGCTTCACCGAGCCCGACCTGCCTCGTCCCTACGAGGTGCCCGGCGGCAAGTTTGGCATCTGCCTCGCTGTCGCTGCCTGCGCCGTCATCATCGGCCTGCTCGTAATCCCGTTCTCTCCCGCCTCCCTCAACATGGTGGAGTGGAGCATCGTGATCGGCTGGCTGGCCATTGGCCTGGCTCTTATGGCCTTTACCAATTCCCGCAAAAAGTAGCGCCTAGCCGGGGCGGATCGGGTGCGCGGGATCCTCTCTTTCGCGCACCGAACCCGGCACCACTTGGGTAGTTTTGTGAGGCCTTAACCCAACACGGCCTCGCCCACTATATGGATCCATAAGGAGGAACCATGTCCACTAAGTATGCAATCGTTGGCGGCAAGCTCATCGACGGTACCGGTGCCGAGCCGGTCGAGAACTCCCTCGTTCTCGTCGACGACAACGGCAAGATCGAGTACGCCGGCACTATGCAGGACCTTCCCGAGGGCGTTGAGGTTATCGACGCCGCCGGCAAGACCGTCCTTCCCGGCCTGATCGACACCCACCTGCACTTCTCGGGCAACCTGACCGACGATGACACCGATTGGGTCATGCAGCCGCTCCTCGAGAAGCAGGCCGTCGCCGTCAAGCAGGCCTACGACTGCCTCACCCACGGCCTCACCACCGTCTGCGAGATCGGCCGCTTTGGTATCCAGATCCGTGACTGCATCGACAAGGGCGTCTTCAAGGGCCCGCGCGTTCTGGCAACCGGTCTGGGCTTCTGCCGCGTTGCCGGTCACGGCGACTCCCACCACTGCACCCAGGAGCTCAACAAGGAATCCCACCCCTGGGGCGACCAGGTCGACGGTCCTTGGGATCTGCGCAAGGCCGTCCGTCGTCGCCTGCGCGAGAACCCCGATGCCATCAAGATCTGGGCTACCGGTGGCGGCATCTGGCGTTGGGATTCCGGTCGCGACCAGCACTATTGCTCCGAGGAGATCCAGGCCGTGGTCGAAGAGGCAAAGATGGTCGGCATCCCCGTGTGGAGTCACTGCTACAACAACCACGCCGCCGCCTACGACTCCGTTCGCTTTGGCTGCGAGCAGCTGATTCACGGCTTCGATATCGATGAGCGCACCATGGACCTCATGGCCGAGCAGGGCACCTTCTTCACCCCGACGATCGCCTTCCTGCCCACCTGGTACGCCACCTATCCGCCCGTCTACGTCCCCGAGCTGCACGACAAGTACGAGGGCACCCTGGTCGAGAAGGAGCTGCAGCGCAACTACGACTGCCTGCGCGAGGCCAAGAAGCGCGGCGTCGTCATGACGATCGGCTCCGACTCCTTCTCCTTCGTCACCCCGTACGGCACCTGCTCCATCGAGGAGATGTACGAGTTCGTCGACAAGATCGGCTTCACTCCGGTCGAGACCATCACCTGCGCCACCCTCAACGGTGCCAAGATGTGCCACATCGAGGACGAGACCGGTTCCATCGAGGCCGGCAAGTGCGCCGACCTGCTGGTCGTCAACGGTGACGTCGCCGCTGACATTCACGTGCTCAACACCGACAACATGGACGTCATCATGAAGGACGGCTGGATCGTCGAGGCTGGCACCTTTGGCGAGGCCAACAAATACAGTGCCTAAGATACCGTTTGTCGATGGCTGGATGTAAAACACAGTTTTTGATTGTATAATGCAATGGAGAGGGTCGCTTGCGGCCCTCTTTATTGCTATGGGTGCGGTAGATAAAAGGGGATGACGGTGGATTTAAACAGGCTGATTCTGGGCAAGAGCTACAACTCTACCAAGGTCTTTCGTACGGCCCAGCATGTGGTCCAGGCCATCCTGCTCGGTGTTGTCGTTCCGGCGCTTATCCTGTTGCTTATCTGGGATTTGACCGATAATCCCAACCCCGTCCCGGCCGTTGTCGTCATTGCCGGCTTGGTCATGCTGTGCTTCTTCTTCTCGTACGTCTTTGTCGTTCCCGACGACCTCACGTCGAGCGCTACCGACCGCACACTCGCCATCGCATCGAAAATATTCGCCTATACGTCGCGAGGCCTTACGCCCGAAGCGGCCCTGGGCGCTTCCAAAATCATCCTTTCCGAGACCATCGCCTCGGCCATCTGCTTTACCGACGGCAAGCAGGTGCTGGCGAGCTGGGGCGAGGACTCGGCAAAATGCCCCGCGGGCACTCCGGTTGTGCTGCGGACTACGCTCAACGTGATCAACAGCGGTGAGCAAAGCGTATTTTCGCGCGATGCCTCGACTGAGACGGGTGGCTACTTTCCGCGCCTGCGCGCCGGTATCGTCGCACCGCTCACCGTGCGCGGGCATTGCGTGGGCACGCTCGAGCTGTATTATCCCCGTCTGAGCAGCATCGATATGCGCCAGACGGCGCTTGCCTCGGGCTTTGCCGGCCTCATTTCCACGCAGCTTGCGAGCTTTGAGCTCGAGCGCCAGGACGAGCTTACAGCTCGCGTGGAGCTGCGCGCCTTGCAATCGCAGGTCGATCCTCATTTTCTGTTTAACACCATCAGCACCATCGTGTCGCTCGTGCGTACCGAGCCGGACAAGGCCAGGTCGCTGCTGATCGACTTTTCCAATTACTACCGTCAGACGCTTTCTGATTCCGATACCCTCACAACGCTCGAGCACGAGGTGGAACAGGGCACTCGTTACATCAACCTTATGCAGGCCCGGTATGGCGACGGCCGTCTGCGCGTCTCGGTCGATATCGACTTTGAGGTGCGCGACAGCATGGTGCCGCCGTTTATCTTGCAGCCGCTGCTCGAAAACTGCATCAAGCATGCGCAGCGCGAGACCGAGCCGCTTTCTATTCATGTTAGGGCTTTTGAGACCGATGACGGCTTGGAGATCATCGTCGAAGATGACGGCATCGGTATGAGCGAAGAAGTCTGCGCGCATCTGTTTGAGCAGCATCGCCGAGAGGAGCCCGAGAGCATTACCGCCGACGGTTCCGTCAAGCGAGGTTGCGGCCTGGCGCTCTTTAACGTACTTCAGCGCATCCATTTCTTTTACGGAGAAGATTCGGGCATGCGCGTGAAGTCCCAGGAGGGCGTGGGAACGCAGGTCATCGTCGAGCTGAACGGCGAGCCGCATGAGCCGGCGCCGATGAAGGTGTAGCGCGCGGTTGGATTGAGAGAAAAAAAGAGGGGAAGCGCATATGTCCGAGGGATGGAACATCTTGGTGGTTGATGACGAGCCTCCTATTAGGGCTGAGCTACGTTATCTGCTGGAAAAGGATGCACGTGTGGGACAGATTGCCGAGGCGGGCAATGTCACCGAGGCCGTGGAGTCGATTCTGTCGAACAAGCCCGACGTGCTGTTTTTGGATATCACGATGCCCGGTCGCTCGGGAATTGAGCTTGCCGAGACGCTGCAGAACCTAAAGACGCCGCCGGTCGTGGTGTTTGTGGCGGCATTTGCCGAGTATGCGGCTGATGCCTATAACCTCGATGCCGTCGATTATGTCGTCAAGCCGGTTGAGGACGCACGCCTGTCAAAGGCACTCGACAAGATCGAGGCGGCCTTGGGCGTCCGTCGTGTTATCCACGCTCCGCGCCAGCCTTTGCGTCTGACGGTGGACCGCGGGGGCAAAAAGGTGTTCATTCCCGCCGCAGACGTTTGCTACTTTGAGGCGCGCGCCGATTTTTGCAACGCCATCTGCGCCGAGGGAACGTACCTGATCAATGAGTCGATCTCTTCGCTCGAGCGTCGCTTGGACTCCGAGGGCTTTATTCGCGTTCATCGCAGCTACCTGGTCAATTTGGAAGACGTGCACAATGTTGAGATTGGCTCCACGGGGTTGATGGAGCTCAGGCTCGACCGCGTGAACTCGACGGTACCGGTGTCCCGTCGTCGTGCCGCCGAGGTCAAGTCGCACCTGGGGCTTGCGTAAGAGGCTTGCGTGCCGTCGTTTACCATCGCAGGTTTGGCATGGGCGCGCGGTGGGCATAATGGGTGGCATCGAATGAAATCGAAAGGATCATTATGCCCGCGCTTATCACCCATCATCTGTTTGGCGAGGAAAGCATCGACCGTCTTCCGCAGGGCGTCATCACGTCCGATGAAGAGCGCATTGCCTTTATCTTGGGCAACCAAGGCCCCGACCCGTTTTTCTTTCACATTCTGACACCGCGTGTTTCCGACTGCACGCTGCTGGCGCAGGTCATGCATCGGTCGCGCATGTCTCGCCAGTTCGCGTGCCTGCGCGATGGCGTGTCGCATCTGCTGCCGCGCGACGCCAGCTTGGGTCGTGCCTTTGCGCTGGGCCTGCTGTCTCATTACGTGCTCGACCGCAACGCTCACCCCTTTGTCTATGAGCAACAGTTTGGCATCGTGGAGTCCGATTCAGAGCTTGAGGATTCGAGCAGTCAGGTCCATGCCGTGATCGAGAGCGACCTGGATGTACTGATGCTGCAGCTTAAACGCGATGGCGCTACGGTTGACGATTACCCGCCGGCGGGCGAGATCGTCACCACCGATCGCATCAATCGCGTGGCCGGCGTGCTGATGAGCTATGTTGCCGGACGCGTGTACGGCATTGACATTCCGGCGGGGGAGTACGGTGCTGCCGTTGCCAATATGCAGCGACTTTACCGCGCGATTGAGCCGGCCGGCTCCGTAAAGACGCGCGCGATCTCGCTGGTTGAGGGCTTGGTGCACGACTACTCGCTGCTCGACGGCCTTGCCCATCGCGTGACGGCGGCGCTGCCCGAGCGCACCGGCAACCTGGGCCACTTGGCATGGAAGAACCCCTTTACCGATGAAGTCTCGACCGAGAGCTTCCCCGAGGTCTTTGACCGCGCGCTGCTCGATTACGAGTGCACGGTTGCCCGCTTTATCGAGACCGGCGATATGGAAGCCGTGACCAACCATGTCAATTACAGCGGTCGCGTGCTCGGCGCCGACGAGGAGTTCGACCGCGAGGAGTAGGGCCCATGCGTGCCCCTTTGCCGAATCCTTACCGGCGCTTCTGGACAATTGGGGTACGATGAACTAACTGCATATCGGGCGAATACGAAGGGTCCCTGTCCATGAAATACACCAAGCTCGAGCGTAACTGGGTCATGTACGATGTGGGAAACTCGGCCCTCGTGCTGCTCAATACCTCGGTGGTGCCCATCTACTTTAACGCCATCAATACCGGTGCTTCCTCGGCAGACCTGGTGGTCGCTTGGGGCAACGCTCAGACGATTGCCTCGCTGGTCATTGCCATGCTCATGCCCATTCTGGGCGCGCTTGCCGATTACGCCGGCAACAAGATCAAGTTCTTCTTGGGCTTCTTCCTCACGGGCCTGGTTCTTTGCCTGGCGCAGGCTATCCCAATGTCCGCCATGGCATTTTTGACTGTGTACGTGCTGTGCACCATCGGCCTCAACTCTTCTATGACGTTCTATGACGCTATGCTGCCCGACATTACCACCGACGAGCGCATGGACGCCGTGTCCAGCTCGGGCTATGCCTGGGGTTACATCGGTTCCACCGTACCGTTCATCATCTGCCTGGCGCTTATCATGGGTGGCCCCGCTCTTGGCGTCCCCACCATGCTGGCAACGCGTCTGTCGTTTATCATCACCGGTGCCTGGTGGCTCATCTTTACCCTGCCGCTCATTCGCACCTATAAGCAAAAGTACGGTCGCGAGCGCGGTCCCCAGGACACCATCGGCCACATCGTGGGCGGTGTGTTCTCCGAGGTCGGACACACCATGCGCGAGATCGCCCACAACAAGACCGTGCTGGTCTACATGATCGCGTTCTTCTTCTACATCGACGGCGTGCACACGGTCATTTCCATGGCAACCAGCTACGGCTCGGCTCTGGGTATCGATTCGACCCAGCTGGTGCTGGCGCTGCTCGTCACGCAGTTTGTGGCCTTTCCGTCCGCCATCATCTACGGCAAGCTCGCCGGACGCGTGGGCACGCTCAACATGATTCTGGTGGCGGTCGCCGCCTACATGGGCATTGTGCTGTTCGCCGCGTTCTTCCTAAAGACCGCCTTTGAGTTCTGGGTGCTTGCCATTATGGTCGGCCTGTTCCAGGGCGGCGTGCAAGCGCTCAGCCGTAGCTACTTTGGCCGCATTATTCCTAAAGAAAAATCCAACGAGTACTACGGCTTCTTTGACATCTTTGGTCGTTATGCAAGCGTCATGGGCACCTTTCTGGTGTCGGTCGTCACCTCGCTGACCGGCAACCCGTCGCTGGGCGTCCTTTCCATTGGCGTGCTGCTGGTTGTTGGCTTTATGCTGCTGGTCCGCCTGTCCCGCATGACTCAGGCGGCGGCGTAAGGCAACCGGGCTCAGTACAGCAATTGTGCCTATCTACAGTACTCTTTTGGAAGTAGCCGCATAAATCATTCTGACTTCCGAGCAATGTTTAGCCCAAGTGGGTATGATGGAATCAGCTAGGTCGCGGGGCGTCGCCTGTGTTTGGCGGCGCCCCGTTTTTGTGTTGCAAGGAGGGTAAAGGTATGAACGCCACGGTTGTGATCCCAACATATTGGGCGGGCGATGATACCCAAGCAAACGCTCCCGGCACCTACGATCATTCGACGTCGCTCAACGCCGCCAACCCGGAACTCGATCGCTGCCTGACTTCACTCGAACAGGTGCGCGACATTCCGCGCATCATTCTCTTGGTGGTCTGTCCGGTTTCTGTCACGCCCGACGTATCCCATCGCGTGTACGAAATCGTTAATGCGCATCCCACACTTAAGGTCACCGTCGTTACCAATACTCAGGCTTCGCGTGTTGCCGACCGTGTGGCACAGATTGCTCCCAAAGGCTCGGGCGAGTGCGTGAGCCTGCGCGGCTACGGCGCCATCCGCAACATGGGTCTTGCCTGCGCGGCGGTGCTGGGGCACGACGCGGTTGTGTTTTTGGATGACGACGAGACCGTCATCGATGCCGACTTTATGAAGCGTGCGACCTATGCGCTGGGCCAGCAGACGCGTCAGGGCCTGCCGATTTTAGTCAAGAGCGGATACTTTTATGATCGCGACGGGTCGCCGCTGGCTCCCACGGACAAAGCGGGCATTTGCCATCGCTGGTGGACCAAGCGTATCGAGTTCAATCGCTGGATGAAAAAGGCGCTCTCGGGCACCCGCATCTCGCGCTCCAATTACGTGTGCGGCGGCCTGATGGCCCTGCACGCCCGCGCCTTTACGCGCGTGGCCTTCGACCCGTTTATCACCCGCGGCGAGGATCTGGACTACCTGTTTAACATGCGCATGTTCGGCTATGACGTGTGGTTCGATAACGAGTGGACCGTGCGCCACCTGCCGCCCGAGTCCGAGAAGCGCTCGCCGCGCTTTATGCAGGACGTGTACCGTTGGTACTACGAGCGGGCCAAGCTGACGTTCGCTGCGCACCAAAAGGAGCTCATTCCGGTTACGGCCGCATCACTCATGCCCTATCCGGGTCCGTGGATTTCGCGCGAGCTCGACGACCGCGTGCGCAAGACCGCCATGGTTCGCAGCATGTTTACCCGCGAGCACGAGGGGTATCTGCGCATCTGGCGTCATGGTATTGACGAGGCCAAGACCTATGCCCGCCAAAACGCCGCAAGCTACCTGCGTTTTCAGAGTTTCTGGCCCAAGATCATGGACGAACTTTGGCGCGACGCACAACTGATTAGCATCCTGGAGGGGGCTGAATGATCGACCGCCGCGCCCAGCGCGATAATTCAATTTCAATCTTTCGTATCATCGCCGTTGTCTGCGCCGTTTGCGTGTTGGCGTACTTTATCTTTGCCCTGGCGACTGGCATTGAGCCGATTGCCACGGTGATTGCCTGTGCGCTGCTGTGCATCTTCCTGTGCATCTTTATCTTTTTGACGCTCAATCCCGATTCGGTACGCTCCCAGTACACCGAGGAGACGCTCTCGGTTGCCTCGGCCATGCTCGAGGACATCAAGGGCGGTCTGACGCAGGAATCGGCGCTTTTGGTGTGCCGGCGTATCCTGCCCGAGACACGTGCCATGACCGTTGCCATCACCGATGAGGGCAACGTGCTGGCCTGCGCGGGCGAGTTCGAGGAAAAGCTGCTGCCCGATTCGCCCATCCACACGCTTGCCACGCGCTACGTCATTGAGCACGGCATCGTGCAGTCGTTCAACCGCGTGGTGGACGTGGTAGGTTCGGATGGCTCGCACAACCATGTTCCCGCCGGTATCATCGCGCCCATCAAGGTGGGCGACCGCACCGTCGGCACGCTCAAGTTCTACTACAAGACCCCGCGTGCCGTCGACCGTACCCAGTATGCGCTCGCCTCGGGTTTTGCCGAGATCCTGTCCACGCAGCTCGCCATCCACGAGCTCGAGGTGCAAAAGGAGCTCACGGCCCGTGCCGAGGTTCGTGCCCTACAAGCGCAGATCAATCCGCACTTTCTGTTCAACACGCTCAACACTATCGCGTCGTTTACGCGCACCGATCCGCTGCGCGCCCGCGAGCTGCTGCGCGAGTTCTCGTCGTTCTATCGCGCCACGCTCGACAACTCGGGGTCGCTTATCCCGGTCTCGCGCGAGGTTGCCCAGACCAAGCGCTACCTGACGTTTGAGAAGGCGCGCTTTGGCGAGGACCGCGTACTGGCGACCTTCGATGTCTCCGAGGATGTCGAGGACACGTTGGTCCCGGCCTTTGTAATACAGCCCATCGTCGAGAACGCCGTGCGGCATGGCATGGGCGATGACGGTGCCCTGCGGATCGATGTGACCGTCCATCAAGACGGCGACGACGCAATCCTGATTGCCGTAGCCGACAACGGTGTGGGCATGGACGAGGGCACCGCCGCCAGGCTGTTTGATGAGCGCTCCGCCCGCCCCGATGCCAGTTCCCCGCAAGGCGGCGGCGCCGGTGTGGCCATGCACAATATTTCTGAGCGCATCCATCGCTTTTATGGACCGCACTCCTATACGCGCGTCGAATCGGCGCCGGGCAAGGGCACCAAAGTGCTCCTGCACCTTGATTTGTCAGAGAGCATCTTTGACATTCAAGAGTAAAATAAAAGGCTATGGGCTCAACGCCAAGCGGCGGATGCCCGGCGTAGTTTGTTGACGAAAGGTTTAATCCCTATGCTGCGTGCGATGATTGTGGATGATGAGGCCCCGGCCCGTTCGGAACTTCGCTTCTTGCTCGAGCAGACGGGCAAGATCGGCACGATCACTGAGGCGTCGAGCGTCCGCTCCGCCATTGAGATGTTGATGGAAAGCCGCGTCGATGTCGTATTTCTCGATATCTCGATGCCCGGCGCTTCTGGTCTGCAGCTTGCCGAGGCACTGCATAAGCTTAAGAATCCGCCGGCGATTGTGTTTGTGACCGCGTATAGCGATCATGCCGTCGAGGCGTTCGACGTAGATGCTGTCGATTACCTAATGAAACCGGTTGAGGAGGCACGCCTGGATCGCGCGATCGAGAAGGTCATGCAGCGCGCCAAGCCGGTTACGGACAGCAAAGTGACCATCGAGCGTATCCCGGTGGAAAAGGGCGGCCGCAAGGTGCTCATTCCCGTGGATGACATTCGCTTTATCATGGCCAAGGACGATTACTCCTGCATCTATACCGTCGATGATCGCTTTTTGTCGACGACCTCGCTGGCGCAGTTTGAGGCCAAGCTCTGCGACTTTGGTTTCTTCCGTGTTCACCGCCGCTATATCGTCAACTTGGCGTGCGTTACGGACGTCGAGACGGTGCCCTCGGGCGCCATCCAGCTGGGCATTACGGGCGTCGACGAACGCGTGCCGGTTTCGCGCCGCCGCGTCGTGCCGCTCAAGAAGGCCCTGAGTCTCTAGCACACTGGCCCCGCAGCCCTGTAGACCCATCGTCTGCGGAGCCGTGGGGCCTTTTTTGTATGTATCTGCCGAATCGTTTTTTGCGGAAGGGATCCCATGAACAGTGCAAGCGCCAAGCGTATCGACATCATCTCGGACACCCACGGCTATTTATCGCCTGCGCTCTTGGATGAGCTTGAGGGCGCAGACCTGATCATCCACGCCGGCGACCTCACGTCAGAGATGGACTACGAGCACCTGTGCACCATCGCCCCTGTGCGGGCCGTATTGGGCAACAACGATTACTACCGCGACTACGGCCCCGATGTAGACCGTCTTGCGCTCTTTACCTACGAAGGCCTCAAATTCGCCGTAGCCCACTACCGCGAAGACCTTCCGGTGGGATCCGTAGACGTAGCCATCAACGGCCACACCCACGTAACCAAAGAAGCCCAGGTGGGCCGCTGCTTAGTCCTCAACCCGGGCAGCGCCAGCTACCCCAGAGGCAGCCGAGGCCCCACCATGGCCAGAATGCTCGTCAAAGACGGCAAGATACTGACCACTAAGTTTATTGACTTGGACTAACCGCAACAAAAACGGGGGATGCACAACGCATCTCCCGTTTTCTTTGAGCCAAAGGCAGAGTCCCAACAAGAATCTAAGACAACCCCGCCACGGAGAACGG
>URTP01000043.1 GCA_900550835.1 uncultured Collinsella sp.
ATGGCCGTTGCCCTGCTTGCCGCCTGCTCCGATGCCGGCTTTAAGGCGATCGATGAGCTGGCCCGTCAGGCCGGTGTCACGTACTGGAAAAACCAGGCCGGCGCCGAGGTCGCACTCATCAACATCAACGATCCCGAGGAAGAGGGTGGCAAGCGCCAGATCGTGCTGGTCAAGCCGCAGTCGTACATGAACACCTCGGGCGGACCCATCTCCAAGCTCTGCCGCGAGTACAAGATCAAGGCCGAGGAGCTGCTCGTGATTCACGACGAGCTCGACATTCCCGCCGGTGACGTGCGCGTCAAGGTGGGCGGAGGCCATGCCGGTCACAACGGCCTGCGCTCCATCATCGACAAGATGGGCAGCCGCGACTTTAGCCGTATCCGCACCGGCATCGGCAACCCTCCCGGCAAGATGGCCGTGGCAGACTATGTGCTCAAGCAGCTGCGCGCCCGCGAGGCCGAGGACTTCCAGGACACCTGCGCCCGCGCCGCAGATGCCGCCGGTCTGGCCATCGTCCACGGCGTAATCTACGCCCGCGACCACGTCAACGGCGCCGCCTCCGCCAACGGCAAGCACTAAAACCTACCGTTTAGGGACAGGTTTATTTTGGCAGGTTTTATCTGCGGAAACGCCCCGGTGGCCGCATCGCAATAAACCCCGCGCCGCCATACACGCATAACACCCCAAAGGGGGCCGGCCTCATCACAACCCGAGGCCGGCCCCCTTTGCCGTTTTGCCTGATAAAACCGACCAAAATAAACCTATCCCTATTTGGTAGGTCGAAGTGGATAAACCCTTTTCCCAACCGCCGAAGACACACGTAAACAGCATGTCCATGAGGGTATAATTTGCACCGTATGTTTGCACAACGCCTGTGCGCGTACGGTTTTACTCGGGCTACCGTCCATTTCCGTGGAGGCACGGTTCGGCGGCCCTAACAAGAGAGGGGTTCTATGTATAAGATCCTGGAGAAGACGCAGTTCTCGGAGAAGGTGTTCAAGTTCCGCATCGAGGCGCCCGCGATCGCCAAGCATGCGCACGCTGGACAGTTCCTCATGGTTCGCGCCAACGAGACGGGCGAGCGCGTCCCGTTTACCCTAGCTGGTTGGAACGGTGACGAGGGCTGGGTCGAGTTCATCTTCATGGTGATCGGCAAGACCACCGAGATGCTTTCCACCTATGAGGCCGGCGAGTCACTGCGCGACGTCGTGGGCCCGCTGGGCGTTCCCACCGAGATGGCCGAGGGCCCCTGCGCCGTCATTGGCGGCGGCGTCGGCCTGGCAATTGCCTTCCCGGTCGCCAAGCACCTGGTCGAGACCGGCCACGAGGTCCACGCCATCATGGGCGCCCGCACCAAGGACCTCCTGCTCATGGAGGACCAGTTCCGCGAGCTCCTCGACGAGGACCACATCCATATCACCACCGATGACGGCTCCTACGGCGAGCAGGGCGTTGTCACCGCTCCGCTGGAGCGCCTGCTGCAGGACAAGGCCGTGAGCCAGGTCTTCTGCGTCGGCCCCGTTCCGATGATGAAGTTCTCGACCCTCACCGCCCAGAAGTACGACACCCCCATCACAGCGTCGCTCAACCCCATCATGGTTGACGGCACCGGCATGTGCGGCTGCTGCCGCGTCGAGGTGGGCGGCGTGACCAAGTTCGCTTGCGTCGACGGCCCCGACTTCGATGCCACCCTGGTCGACTGGGATGACCTTCGTGCCCGCCAGGCCGCTTACCGTTCCGAAGAGGGCGAGTCCCTCAAGGCCTATGAGGAAAAGAGCTGCGCATGCCACTAGTTAACGGTCGTTTCGTTGCCGATATGAAGTCGCCCCGCACCCCCGATAACGAGGAGCCGGCTGCCGAGCGCGCCTGCGACTTCCGCCCCGTCGACAAGGGCTTCACCGAGGAGATGGCGCTGGCCGAGGCCGAGCGCTGCCTCAACTGCAAGAAGCCGTTCTGTGTTGAGGGCTGCCCCGTCAACATCAACATTCCCCGCTTTATCGAGCAGATCCGCGCGAAGGACTTCGGCGGCGCTCTCGATACCATCCGCGAGGACTCCATGCTTCCCGCCATCTGCGGCCGCGTCTGCCCGCAGGAGAACCAGTGCGAGGGTAAGTGCATCCGTGGCAAGAAGTCCGAGCCCGTGGCTATCGGCCAGCTCGAGCGCTTCCTGGGTGACCGCCCCGAGCTCGCCTCCACGCCCAAGATGGCCCCCAAGAACGGCAAGAAGGTCGCCGTCGTCGGCTCCGGCCCGTCCGGCATCACCTGTGCCGGCGAGCTCGCCCGCAACGGCTTTGACGTCACCGTCTTCGAGGCCTTCTTCACCGGCGGCGGCGTGCTGGTCTACGGCATCCCCGAGTTCCGTCTGCCCAAGGCAGTCGTCAAGCGCGAGATTGACGGCCTGGAGGACATGGGCGTCAAGTTTGAGTACAACTCCGTCGTGGGCAACATGGCCACGGCCGAGGAGCTGTTCGAGCAGGGCTTCGACGCCATCTACGTGGCGACCGGCGCTGGCCTGCCCAAGTTCCTCAACGTCCCCGGCGAGAACCTGCCCAACGTCTTCTTCGCTAACGAGTACCTCACCCGCGTGAACCTGATGAAGGCCAACAAGTTCCCCGAGTACGACACCCCCACCAAGCACGGCAAGAACGTCGTCGTCTTTGGTGGCGGCAACGTGGCTATGGACGCCGTCCGTACCGCCAAGCGCCTGGGCGCCGAGCACGCCATCATCGCCTACCGTCGTACCGAGGACGAGATGCCCTGCCGTCGCGCCGAGCTGCACCATGCTAAGGCCGAGGGCGTCGAGGTTCTGCCGCTCGTCTCCCCGCTCGAGTTTGTCGCTGGCGAGGACGGCTCCGTGTGCGCCGTCAAGGTCCAGAAGATGGAGCTCGGCGAGCCTGACGAGTCTGGCCGTCGTCGCCCGGTGCCCATCGAGGGCGCCATCGAGGAGATCCCCTGCGACGTCGCTATTTCGGCTATCGGCACCAACGCCAACCCCTTCGCTGCCAAGATCGGCGGCAAGATGGAGCTCAACAAGTGGGGCTACATCGTTGCCGACGAGGAGACCGGCCAGACCACCGATCCCCGCATCTGGGCCGGCGGCGATATCGTCACCGGTGCCGCTACGGTCATTCTGGCGATGGGCGCCGGCAAGAAGGCCGCCGCTTCCATCACCAAGAGCCTGCTGGGCGAGTAATCACCCACAGCGCTAGCCACCAAACGGCAAAGTCCCCGTCGAGCACACGCCCGGCGGGGACTTTTTATACCGGCCGCCCCAACCACCACGATGGGGACAGGCACCTTTGCGGTGGTTGGGGACTTGCCCGGTCGTTTTATCTCAATCTGTAACAGTTAGAGACCAAATATGCCGCCTGGTGTTACAGATCAAGACGTTGGGCTGACGGCCGAACGGTTCATCTAAATCTGTAACAGTTAGAGCCATTTTCGCTGGCTTGGTGTTACAGATCGAGATTTTGCAAAAGTCGAGGATAGGCACTGCCGTCAAGGCCTTCCCCTCGGCCTAAAACAAAAACCACCACAAAGGCGCCTGTCCCCTTTGTGGTGATTTTGGTCGATTAAGCTTCGAGCTGGGCCACCTTGTAGCGGTAGGCTGCGGCGATGACGTCCTTGCAGCCTTCGCGGCCCAGCTTGGCACGGTTGACGACGATATCCTTACCGCTCGTCATCTTCCACTTACCGGCGCTGTAGCGCTTGTAGAACGCCTCGCGCGCCTTCTGCTGCTGCTTAACCAGCTTGGCACCCTTCTTTTTGTTGAGGCCGCGCTTTTTGCGCACAATCTCGACGCGGTCCTCAAAGGGGGCTGTCACCAACACGGCAATGTGGTTGGGGTTGTTGCGCAGCAGGTAATCGGACAGACGACCCTCGATAATGCAGCTCTCAGTCTCGCCCAGGTCCAAAATCACCTGGCTCATCTTTTGGAACAACTTGTCCGAGTACGAGCGGGCGTCGTAGCGGTCGGGCAGAAACGCCATGTTCTCCACAGCCAGGCGCTCGTCATAGGCGGCCATCTTATCGAGCGACTCGCCCGCGCGCAGCGACGCACGCACCAGCAGCTCGTTATCGTACAGCGGAATCCCCAACTCGTTGGCGAGGATGCGTCCAATCTCGTGGCCCTCGGCACCAAAGTCGCGCGCGATGGTAATGACCACAGGGCTCTTCTTGTTCACCAGATCGCTCATCGCGATTCCTTTCTAACAAATGAAAAATAGGCGATTCCTGATCCCCATTTTGTCACTTACGACCGTCCTGGTTTCCCAAGTGCGGCAGATTGCCCCGAAAGAGGAGCGCCGCGTACTAAATGTACGCAAGCGACGATTGAGGGGCAAGGTGCCGTGCTTGGGGAAGCAGGACTATGCGGCTACGATGCGGCGTTGGTAAGCTCGGACCAGCAGCGAGATACCAAAGTTGAGCGCAAAGTACATCGCAAATACCAGGCCGTAGAGCATAAGCACCTGCGACAGGTCGATTGCGTGGGCCATCACGACGTTTGCCGTGTACATGAGCTCTGCCACGTTAATGCCCGAAAGATACGAGCTGTCTTTAATGACGGTCGTGCACTGGCTAAACAGCGCCGGAATGATCGTCTTAAACGTCTGCGGCAGAATGATGTAGCGCATGGTGGCAAAGAAGCCGAAACCCTGGCTCTGCGCCGCCTCAAACTGGCCGCGCGGAATCGAGTTGAGGCCGCCGCGCACAATCTCGGCCATAACAGCGCTGGTAAACAGCGTAAAGGCGATGGTCGAGATCACAATGTCCAAACCCTGCACCGTAAAGTAGATAAACAGGATCCACAGCAGGTTCGGCGTGCAACGGAACAGCTCGATATAGGCACTCACCAAAATACGGAACGGGCGGGGCGCATAGCTTTTAACAAGCGCCAGCACCGTGCCAAAGATGAGCGAGAAAAAGATCGACAGCGCCGAGATCTCGATCGTCTTAACAAAGCCGCCCCAAATGTAGAGCAGGTTGGTCGCGTTGAAGATTTCCATGCGCTAGGCCTCCTCTACGTTGTCGAGCCCCAGCTCGGCCAGGCTCACGCCACGCGGACGCTCCTTGGAGCGGCGCTCGAGCCACTGCACCAGCATGGCGAGCGGAAAGCAAATGATGAAGTACATAAGGCAGCAGACGATGTATCCCTGCAGGTAACCGTACAGACTCACAAAGTTGTCGGAACGGTACATAAGGTCGCCGCCGGCCACAAGCGCCAGCACCGACGTGTTCTTGACCAGGTTGAGCGCCTGGTTACACAGCGGGGGCAGAATGATCTTGAACGTCTGGGGCAGTACGATGTACCAGTATGCCTGCGCACGGGTGAAGCCCTGGCTCTGGGCCGCCTCCATCTGACCGCGCGGAACCGCCTCGATACCGGTGCGGATAACCTCCGAGATGTAGGCCGCATGGTACAGGCCCACGCCCAAGAAGCCCAGCACGAACGGCGCGATGCGCACCGGCTGGTCGGCACCGGTTATGGCCTGAAAAAACTGCGGACCAGCCATGTACATAAAGAGCACCTGCACGGGCAACGGGGTGTTCTGGTAAAACTCCACGTACACGCGGCTTATGGCGCGCAGCACGCGCGAACGGGTGGTAGAGAACACGCCCAGCAACGTGCCCAGCACCAGCGACAGCAGCAGACCGGCAACGACCACCTGTAGCGTCACGCCAAAGCCCTCCCAGAAGGGCCCCATGTTTTGAAATGTCGTCGACCAACGGTCGGCGTCAAATAATCCTTCGAGCATTTGATTCCTTCCTTGGACGATGCGCCTATACAAGACCCCAGGTCTTGACCTCTTGGTCGAGCCAGCCGTCGGCCAGGCGATCGCAAATCACCTGATCGACCACGGCCGAAAGGTCGCAGCCCTTCTTGGTCGCCACGCCGTAGCCCTGCTCGCCAAACTTGACCTCGGGCTGCAGCAGCTCAACGGTCTCGTTCATGTAACCGGCCAGCGTGGAGCGGTCCATGGCAAAGACGTCGATATTGCCGGCGTCGAGCGAGCTCTTGATGATGGGGTAGCCGCTAAAGGCCCTAAACTCGGGCTTGCAGCTAAAGCCGTTGTCCTTGATCATCTGCTCGATCAGGCCCTGCGTGGTGGCACCCTGGCTCACGCCGATGACCTTGCCGTCCAGGTCCTCAATCGAGGTAAAGCCCGAACGCTTCTTGACCATGAGTCCAACGTAGTCGGTGCGGTACGGCGTCGAGAAATCCCAGCTCTTCTTGCGCTCGTCGGTGATGGTGTAGGTCGCCGCGACCACGTCGAGTTGGCCGTTATCGATCAGCGGGCCGCGTGTCTTGGGCGTTACGTCGGTAAACTCGACAAGCTCCTGGGCGCGGGCCTCCTTATAGCTCACGCCAAAGACGGCAGCGGCGATCTGGTAGCACAAATCGACTTCCATGCCCTCAAAGCGTCCCTTGGCGGTGTCGTAATAGCCGTAACCGGGAACATCCTTCTTAACGCCGGCATTCAGATGGCCACGCGACTTGATGGCCGCAAGCTTGGACCCCTTGTCGGAGCCCTCGCTGCTGGTGGAGTTGCCGCAACCGGTAAGCGCGGTCCCCGTCAGCGCAAGCATGCCGGCGCCAGCCAGCTGCAAAAAGTGACGGCGCGACACGGCCGCCCTCGTCATATCCGTCATGTCCATCACCGCGCCTAGTGCAGAATCTTGGACAGGAACTCGCGGCAGCGCGGGTTCTCGGGGTTATCGAAGAAGTGCTCGGGCGTGCCCTCCTCCAGAATGCGGCCGTCCTCCATAAAGATGACGCGGTCGGCCACCTGGCGCGCAAAGCCCATCTCGTGCGTCACGCAGATCATGGTGATGTCCTCCTGCGCGAGCTCAATCATAACGTCCAGGACTTCCTGCACCATCTCGGGGTCGAGCGCCGAGGTCGGCTCGTCAAACAGGATGATGGGCTGCTTGGTGCACAGGGCACGGGCGATAGCGATGCGCTGCTGCTGACCGCCCGAGAGGTTCTGCGGATACTCGCCGGCCTTATGAGCCATGCCAACGCGCTTGAGCGCGGCGATGGCGATCTCGGTCGCCTCCTCCTTGCTCTTCTTTTGCAGCTTGATGGGCGCGAGTGTCAGGTTGCCCAGCACCGTCATGTTGGGATACAGGTTGAACTGCTGGAACACCATGGAACTATACTTGCGAGCCATCTCCAGGTGATTCTTTTTGGTGAGCGGCGTACCGTCGATGATGACTTCGCCCGACGTGGGCTCCTCCAGATAATCGACGCAACGGATGAGTGTCGACTTACCCGAACCGGAAGGCCCGATCATTACGAGCTTCTCGCCGCGCTTGACGGTGAGGTTGATATCTTTGAGCACATGCAGGTCGCCAAAGTACTTGTTGAGATGCTTGATCTCGATCATGTCTGCCATGAATGTCCCTTCCCTGCGTTTACACGAGTTGAACTATTGTACGGAAAGAACCACGTTTCCGCAGTCCACACTACATCCCCGTAAAGAACCCGCAATCTTCCACCCACTCATTGGGCACTCATTTAAGTCCGTCCCCAGTGAGCGCCCAACCGCCCTTGTTGAGCATAAGTCAGCGAAAACCCGTACACGCGAGCAAGGTGACGTGAAATGAAAGGGCGCAGACCTTATGGTCGCGCCCTTGAAATTGAACGTCAGATTGCCGCGTGTACGGGTTTGCAGCGTCGAGCCGTTACGCGGTTTGGTAAAACCGCGTAACAAATTACGCGAGTTTAGCTCCGACGATCTTTGCCGCCGCAGGCTTGTCGAAGTTGCCGCCGGTGGCCTTGCCGAGTGCTCCCATGACCTGGCCCATCTGCTTCTTGGACGTGGCGCCCAGCTCGGCGATGACCTGCTCGATCAGAGCCTCGAGCTCCTTGCCCGAAACCTGCGCGGGCAGCAGGCTCTCCAGAATCTTGACCTGCTCGGTCAGGTTGTCGGTACGCTCCTGGTCGGTGCCGGCCTTGATGGACATCTCCAGCGTCTCGCTCGTCTGCTTGATCAGACGCTTGATCATGCTGTTGACGTCTTCCTCAGTCACATCGCGGCGCTCGTTGACCTCGATATTCTTCACCTCGGCCTTAACCTGGCGAATGATGGACAGGCGAACCTTGTCCTTGGCCTTCATGGCCGCGATCATTTCTTTCTGCAGCTCTTCGTTGGTCATCTGCAAATCCTCTCTAATAGCGCGGGCGGCACTCGCGCGAGCACCGCCCCATGATTACTCAGTCGTCGACGAATCGTCGGTCGAACTCTTGGTGACGCCCTTCAGACTGACGTTGTATGGCACGTCTTTGGGCATGGGGTTGACGGTGATGTCGGCATCCTTCTTGTACTGCTCCAGCCACTCGCTGTACGCGGTGCTGACCGCTTGCGTCTTCACCACGTTGGAGACGTACTTTTTGATGGCCTTGGGCACCTGGTTGATGTCGTCAACCTGATTATCGACATGGAAGTAGTCGGTGCACTTGATGATGTGGTAGCCATAGGTCGACTCGATGACTTCGCTCACGTCGCCCTTGTTGAGCCCCTCGAGCGCCGTCTGGTAGCTGTCGACAAAGGTGGTGAGCTTATCCCAGCCCACATCGCCCTTCTTCTCCTTGGATCCGGTGTCCTCGGAGTACTGTTCAACGGCATCCTCAAAGCTCAGCTCACCGGAGTTGATCTTGTCCAGGCACTCCTGCGCCTTGGCCTTGGCGGCAGCCTTGTCCTCGTCGGAAGCGTCGGAATCAACCTTGATCAGGATGTTCGACGAGCGACGGGCGTCATTGTAGTTGGACAGGTTCTCGTTGATGTAATCGACAATCTCGCTGTCCTTGGGCTTGCTTGTGGGCGCTACCGCATCCTTAAGCTTTTGCTGCGCCAGGCTCTCCTTGAGCGAGTCCTTGTAGGTGTCCTCGGTGTAGCCGTAGGTCTTAAGGGTCTTCTTAAAGGCCTTGGCACCGCCCGCGCTCTTGCACGCGTCCTTCCAAGCCTTCTCGACCTCCTCGTCCGACACCGTCACGCCGTTCTCCTTCTGTGCCTGTTGAAGCAGAATCTGCTGCGTGTAGGAGTCGATGAGTTGCTTGCGGTACTTCTTGGGCGTGAGGTCGTTGTCGACCAGATACTGTGCCCAGTCCTTGTCCTTGGTGTAGCCGTAGGACGTGCGCATGCTCATGATCTGCTTGGTCACGGTGTCCTCGGTGAGGTTGGTGCCGTTGATAGCGGCAGCTACACCGCCGGTAAGGTTGTAGCCCGAGGTATCCTCTGCCTGCGACATCAGGCCGGAGCACGCCATGGCCGAGACGGAAAGCAGCATTGCCAGCACGCCGATGACCACCAGAACGATCTTGACGGTCTTGGACACGCGGGTCTTGCGCTGCTTCTTGCGAGAGCTGGAGGCGGCGCGAGCCTGCTGCTCGGGCGTCGGCTCGGGTGCGGGGTTCTTTTTCTTATTTGCCATAGTTGGCCTTTCGCATAACGAATCGAACAAACGCCATTGTGTCACAACGCAGCCCCCGCGGCACGCTTGGTGCATTGGGGACAGGTTAATCTGCACCATTTTGGTGCAAAGGGGACAGCTCTGGCAGCCGGCAGTTAGGGACGTTCCTTTTCTGCCGACAGTTAGGGACAGTCCCCAAGTGCCGGCACATAAGGAACGTCCCTAGGTGCCGGTTTAGCCCCACCTTAGAAGTGACGGCGGATGGCGTCGACCATGCCCTGGGGCGTGGTCTGGCCGAGCACGTCGGCTGCGGCATCGGCGTCCATAAAGATATTCATGAGCGCCTGCAGGGCCTCGACCTGGCCGCCCGGCTCGGCAATGCCCAGGTTGATGACGATCTGCGCCGGCACCGGAGCGCCCATGCCAGCCATAGCGTTAAATATCAAGGGCGCGGCGGGCTTCACCACCGCGATATAGGGCTTGGCCACAAACCCCGGATCGGTATGCGGAATGGCAATGTTTACCGCCGGCATGGCAAGACCCGTGGGATAGGCATCCTCGCGCGTGCGAACGGCGTCGAGCCAACCGTCGGCAATGTAGCCGCGCGGAGCAAGCTCACTCTCGAGTTGCGCAAACACCTCACCCGGCGTCGCACACTCCCAATCAAAAAACACCAGCTCAGGCGTAAACAGCGCTTCGTTATCCGCCATGCGCTCACCTCTCTCACCTAGTCATTCAGGAACGTCCCCGATGACCACCCAAAACAAAAGGTGGCCACGCGCGCCTTGGCGCCAATGACCACCCTGACCACTCAACTAAATTGTACTGTGCACCGCTAGCCGCGAGGCGCGTCAATTGCGACCTTGCCGCTCTCCAGCACGTGGACGCGGCCGTCGGCGAGCATTTGCACGACCTCGGGATACAGCACGTGCTCAATCGCGTGGATGTGCTCCTCGAGCGTGTCGACATCCCAGCCCTCCTCGACAGCCAGCGCACGCTGGGCGATGATGGGACCGTTGTCGTAGACCTCGTTGGCAAAATGCACAGTCACGCCAGTTACCTTGACGCCGCGCGCAAAGGCATCGTCAATCGCATGCGCACCGGTAAAGCTCGGCAGCAGCGCCGGATGCAAGTTGACCACGCGGTTGGGAAACGCCGCCAGCAGAGGCGTGTGCACCATGCGCATGTAGCCGGCCATGACCACATACTCGCAGCCGCGCTCGAGCAGCTCGTGCGCGATGATCTCGTCGGCGGCGATGGGGTCGGCATAGACATCCTTGGACAGCGTGAGCGTCTGGATGCCCGCGCACTCAGCGCGCTGCAAACCCTTAGCCGAAGGACGGCTCGACACCACAAGCTCAATCGAAGCGTTGAGCTTGCCGGCGGCGATTAGGTCGATCAGCGCTTGCAGATTGGTGCCGGAGCCGCTGATGAGCACACCGATCTTAAGCGGCTCGGCCGTATCGGTGGCGGTCGGACGGGTATAGGGCACAAAGTCCAGGCCCTCGGCGGCAGCCATCTGCTCGTTAGCGCTCATCGGAGTACACGACCTTACCGGAACCCTCGACGCACTCGCCCACGCGGAACGGCTTCTCGCCCAGCGCGACCAGGGCCTCGGTAACCGCGGCCTCGTCCTCGGGGGCGACGATCAGGCACAGGCCAACGCCCATGTTGAAGGTCTTGCATGCCTCGTTGGGGGCGAGCTCGGCCTGGCGCGACACGTAGGTGATGACGGGAGGAACGTCCCAACCCATCTCGGCGCCGTTGCGGGTGACCACGGCGTCAACGTCGTCGGCGAGCGCGCGGTTGAGGTTCTCGGTAATACCGCCGCCGGTGATGTGGGCGATAGCATGCACGTTGGCGCCGCCGCGCAGCAGCTCAAGAATCGGCTTCACATAAATGCGCGTGGGGGCCAGCAGGGCGTCAGCCAGCGAAGCGCCACCGAGCTCCTCGAGCGGACGGCTCAGCTCCTCGGCCTTAGCGGCGGCCTCGGGCGTGCCCGGCTTGATGCCGTCGACGCCGATGACCTTGCGCACGAGCGAGTAGCCGTTGGAGTGCACGCCGGTGGAAGGCAGGCCCAGGATCACGTCGCCGGGGCGGACGTTTGCGGGGTCGAGCATCTTGGGACGGTCGACGACGCCCACGGTAAAGCCGGCGAGGTCGTAGTCGGCCGGAGCCATGACGCCCGGGTGCTCGGCCATCTCGCCGCCCACGAGCGCGCAGCCCGCGAGCTTGCAGCCGTCGGCCACACCCTTGATAATCTTTGCCATGTGCTCGGCCTCTATGTGACCGATGGCGACGTAGTCCAGGAAGAACAGCGGCTCGGCGCCCGAAGCCAAAATGTCGTTGACGCACATAGCGACCAGATCCTGGCCCACCGTCTCGTGACGGTCCATGATCTGGGCGAGCACGAGCTTGGTGCCCACGCCGTCGGTACCGCTGATCAGGATCGGGTCTTCCATATCCTTAAGCGCGGCGGCCGAGAACAGGCCACCAAAGCCACCGATGCCGCCGATAACTTCGGGACGATTGGTGTCCTTGACCATCTGCTTAATCGCGTCGACGGCGCGACCGCCCTCGGCGGTATCGACGCCGGCGTCCTCGTACGTCACATGCTTGCTGTCGCTCATCTGAGCCTTCCTCTCCCACTACCGTCGCGCCGCGCGGGCGCCAAACGGTGCTCATAATTGCGTTCATTTCGGCGTGTGCCATAACAGCACCCGCCGTCATATCAACAAAACAGCAGGTAAAACCTACCAAAATATACCTGTCCCCATATGGCAGGTTTTAGGCCTCGCCGTGCTCCTCTTCCCAGCTGCGGTCGTCGTATTTCTCGACCACGGCGTCGTCGTCAAAGTACAGCGGCTTGTCCAGGTTGCGGGGCTTAAAGCCCTCCATAAACTTGTCGCGGCCAAAGCTCTCGGGAATCGCCACGGGATAGCGGCCGGTAAAGCACGCGTCGCAGTAGCCGCCCTTGGGCATGACCTTAAGCAGGCCCTCGACCGAAAGGAAGGCCAGCGAATCGGCGCCGATATACTCGCAAATCTCGTCGACCGTCTTGTTGGCGCTGATAAGCTGCGACTGCACGTCGGTATCGATACCGTAGAAGCACGGCCAAATGACCTCGGGCGAGTTGATGCGGATGTGAATCTCCTTGGCGCCGGCGTTGCGCAGCATCTTGACGAGCTGCACCATGGTGGTGCCGCGCACGATGGAGTCGTCGATGACGACCAGGCGCTTGCCCTCGATATTGTCGCGCAGCGGGTTGAGTTTCATACGCACGCCCATGGCGCGCAACTCCTGCGTAGGCTCGATAAACGTACGGCCCACGTAGCGGTTCTTGATAAGGCCCTCGCCAAAGGGAATACCGCTCTCGTGCGAATACCCCTCCGCGGGCGGCAGGCCAGAGTCGGGCACGCCGATGACCAGGTCGGCCTCGACGGGCTCCTCGTGTGCCAGCTGGCGACCCATGTCGTAACGGCAGGCATAGACGCTCTTGCCGTTCATGATGGAGTCGGGGCGGGCAAAGTAGACCTGCTCAAAGATGCAGTTGGCGGGCTCTTCGGCTGCAGGCACGCCCTGCTCGGATACCAGACCCTCGGCGCTGATGCGCAAGATCTCGCCGGGACGGACGTCACGGACGTACTCGGCACCCACGATGTCGAGTGCGCAGGTCTCGGAAGCAACGACCCA
>URTP01000044.1 GCA_900550835.1 uncultured Collinsella sp.
GACGTGCATCCGCACAGCGACCCCAGCAGTGCCGCCAGCAGGATGCCGGTGATGCAGCGTTTGCGCATACCCCGCTCCTTTCAATCGTCGCCGTAGATGTTTCCAAAGCCGCGGCCAAAAACGTCCTTGGCCTCGGACACGATGACAAATGCCTTTCCGTCCACCGAGCGCACGACCTCGCGCAGCTGCGCGATCTCCGGCCGCTGGACCAGGCAGAGGATGACCTGCATCTCTCTGCCCGACCACGCGCCCTCGCCGTTGAGCAGCGTGACGCCGCGGCCCATCGTGCAGGTGATGGCGCTCTTGATCGCGCCGACGTTGCTGCTGATGATGTAGCACACCTCCGACACACCCGGCCCGTAGAGGACGAGGTTGACGACCTTCGAGCTGATGAACATCTCGATCATGGTGTACATGCAGCTGTCGTATTTCTTGAACAGGAACGCGAACGTCAGCACGACGAGCACGTTCATGCCGAACAGCAGCGTGCCGAAATTTATGTACGGGTAGCGCCGGCGCAGGATCTTGGCCAGAATGTCCGTGCCGCCGCCGGTCGTGCCGGTGGTATAGATCAGGCCGTAGCCCGCGCCGTTGATGACGCCGCCGTAGACAGCGCCGAGCAGGCGGTTCCACCATGCGTTAACCATGCGGTGGATGGGGCCGGGTTGGCGATCGCGCTCGCGACGACGGCGTGTGGCCTGGCTGCTGTCGGGACCGCCGGCGTTACGTTGGCTTAGTTCTTGGATTCGCGCGAGCTCTTCGGCAGTGTGCGATGCGGGGAACAGGCCGTTCTCGATGCGTCCGCCCTGGGCGTTTGCGGTGCCGCTGCTCGCTATGGCGGGGTCGGCGACGCCATTGCGGCGGGCGATGGCGCGGCGGATGCTATCGAGGGGCGTGATACTCAAGGCGGTTCCTTTCTCTTACTGCGCTCTAGTATAGTCGCGGTGGTGTCCATTCGTGTTTTTGAACAGGTTGTTCAATAATTTCGGCGTGCGGCTGTAATTTGTCGGTTAACGTGCTGTATCCTGTTGAAGTTTTGTGACCCCCCGATACCGCTTGCGCGGTACCAAGGAGTTTTTACCCATGGATATCGCTGCGTTTTTGCTGGCTCTTGTGCCGATCATCTGGCTTGTCGTGATGCTGCTGTGCTTTAAATGGCCGGCTTGGAAGGCCGCTATGGGCTCGTTCGTCCTTTCGTGCGTGCTCGCCTTCACATGGTGGCGCCTGCCGGTGATGCAGATTGCCTCGGCCTCGCTCGAGGGCTTTTTGATGGCCCTGTGGCCCATTGTGTTGGTGATTATCGCCGCGGTGTTTACGTATAACCTGTGTGTGCGCACGGGCGCCATGGACGTGATTGGCGGCATGATCACCTCCATCAGCAGCGACCGCCGTCTGCTGGCGCTGCTCGTGGCTTGGTGCTTCGGTGGCTTTATGGAGGGCATGGCCGGTTTTGGCACCGCCGTTGCCATTCCTGCCGGCATGCTTGCGGGCCTGGGTTTTGAGGCCGTACCCGCCGTGCTCATCTGCCTGCTGGCCAACGGCGTGCCCACGCCCTACGGCTCCATTGGCATTCCCACGGTGTCCGTTGCCGACTTGGTGGGCCTGGATTCCCTGCACTTGGCGACCGTTCAGCTGGTGCAGCTCGCGCCCTTCTTTGTGGCGATGCCGCTGCTTATCGTGCTGGTTGCGGGCCGTGTCAGCGATGATCAAGGCAACGTTGCGAGCGTGGGCGAGCGTCTGCACGGCGTGGCGGGCATCGCGCTGCTCTCTGGCGCGTCTTTTGCCGGTGCGGCTCTGGTCGTCGCTATGTTCGTGGGCCCCGAGCTTGCCGTCGTCGTCGGTTCCATCGTGTCGCTCGCGCTGACCGCGGCACTTGCCATGCGTGCCGAGAAGTCCGGTCACCTGGACGCGCGCTTCCACATGAATATCGAGGCCGGCGAGCAGCTCACCGTTAAGTCGGCACTTTCGGCATGGTCGTGCTTCATCCTGATCTTTGTGTTGTTGCTGGGCACGTCTAACCTGGTGCCCGCCGTGCATGCTGCGCTCGCGCCGTTTGCGAGCCACGTGCAGGTGTATTGCGGCGAGAACCCCGGTACGCTCACGTTTTCGTGGGTCAACACGCCGGGCGTCTGGATTTTCCTGGCGACGTTTGTCGGTGGTGCCATTCAGGGTGCGTCGCCGCGCATGATGGGCGAGGTGCTGGCCGCGACTGTGAAGCAGATGATGCCGACGGTGATCACGATGCTTTCGGTGCTGGGCTGCGCCAAGGTGATGGGCTACGCCGGCATGATCTCGTCGATCAGCGCGTTTTGCATTGCGGTCGCCGGTGGGTTGTACCCGATTCTGGCCCCGTGGATCGGCGCGGTCGGTGCGTTCGTGACCGGTTCGGGCACGTCTTCGGGCATGCTGTTTGGTCCCATTCAGAGCCAGGCTGCCACCGCTCTGGGCGTGAGCGACTACTGGATGGTCGCGCTGAACGCCCTGGGTGTTGCCGCCGGCAAGATGATCTCGCCGCAGACCCTCGCCATTGGTCTTGCCGCCGTTCACGTGCGCGGCAAAGATGCTGAGCTCCTAGGTGCCATCTTGCCTTACGCAGCCGGAATGCTGATCCTCATGAGCGCCATCGCCATGCTCGGCCAAGGCCTCCCGCTGTAGTAGGCACTTAGGGACGCTCCTTTTATGCCGGCACTTTGGGAACGTCCCTAAGTGCCGGCACCCGGGGACACTCCTTGGCTGTTGCCTGTTCAAGAGTGTCCCCAACGATTAGTCGTTTAAAAACGTCCCCAATGACTAGGCCGCTTGCCTGCGATTTTTGACCGTTGGGCGGGCTTGCCGCCCTTGCCGCAAAAACGTTTTTGCATATCGGGTACAACGGACTTTACGTGAGTAAAGTGCGCGTCGCGTCCACGTGTCGCGTTTTTAAAGGAGGCCCCATGCCCGGTGTTACCCCTGCAGATGTTTTGTCCAACTTTGGTATTACGCTGGTCGAAGATCCCGCCGAGAATCAGCCCCGCCTGCTGGTCGATCTACCCGCCGCGGAGCTCGTCGAGCACGCTATCCGCCGCGAAGAAGGCCGCATGGCATCCAACGGCGCGCTGGTGATCGAGACAGGGGAGCGTACCGGCCGTTCCCCCAATGACCGCTTTATCGTCGACACCCCCGATGTCCACGACAAGATTGCCTGGGGCGCCGTCAACCGCCCGCTGTCCGTCGAGAGCTATGAGGCCATCAAGGCCGGCATCGTCGACTATCTCAACGAGCGCGACGTGTTCGTTACCCGTGGCATGGCAGGCGCCGACCGCAACCACACGCGTCGACTGCTCGTTGCCTGCGAGCGTGCCAGCCAGGCGCTCTTCATTAAGCAAATGCTTGCCCGTCCGCTCGCTCGCGAAATTGCGCGCACCGGTGAGCCGGACTTCTGCGTGCTCGCCGCTCCCGGCTACCAGTGCGATCCTGCCATTAAGGGCCTCAACTCCAGCGCCGCCGTGGTCATCAACTTCCAGGAACGCGTGATTCTGGTCGCCGGCACCGGCTACTCCGGTGAGATCAAAAAGTCGATCTTCAGCGTCATGAACTACCTGCTGCCCGTCGAGGACGACGTGCTGCCCATGCACTGCTCGGCCAGCATGGATCCTGTCACGCACGAGACCGCCGTGTTCTTTGGCCTGTCCGGCACCGGCAAGACCACGCTTTCGGCCAACCCCACGCGGCTGCTGATCGGCGACGACGAGCACGGTTGGTCCGACATGGGCATCTTCAACATCGAGGGTGGCTGCTACGCCAAATGCGAGGGCCTGGACGCGTTCCACGAGCCCGAGATCTTCAACGCCGTCCGCTTTGGTGCCATCTGCGAAAACGTGGTGCTCGATGAGAACCGCAAGCCCAACTACGACGACGTCTCGATCACGCACAACACGCGCGTGGCCTACCCCGTCGAGCATATCCCCAACGCGTGGACCAAGGGCATGGGCACCACTCCAAGCGTCGTGCTCTTCCTGACCTGCGATGCCTTTGGCGTGCTGCCGCCCATCTCGCGCCTGACGGCCGACGCCGCCATGTATCACTTTGTGACGGGCTTTACGGCCAAGATCCCCGGCACCGAGGTCGGCGTCACCGAGCCCACGCCCACGTTCTCTTCGCTGTTTGGCGAGCCGTTTATGCCACTCGACCCCATGGTCTACGCTAAGATGCTCGGCGAGCGCATCGCCGACGGTCGCACCCGCGTCTATCTGGTCAACACCGGCTGGATCGGCGGCGGCTACGGCGTGGGCCATCGCATTGAGCTGGCCTACACGCGCGCCCTAGTCGCGCGCGCCCTCGACGGCACCATCGAGGACAGCGAATTCGTCCACGACGATATCTTTAACGTCGACATTCCCACCACGTGCCACGGTGTACCCGACGGCATCCTGGTGCCGCGCCAGTACTGGCAGAGCACCGCTCGCTACGACGAGGCGGCGCACAACTTGGCCGTGATGTTCGAGGAGAACTTCGAGAAGAAGTACTCGCACCTGCCTGAGTCCGTCAAGGCCGCCGGTCCGCACGCTCAAGTACACGCCGACGCCCGTCATCGCGGCCGCGGGCTGCTGGGACTTCGCCACTAGCTTCGCTGTGAGTCCATATCCACCACAAAGGGGACAGGCGCCTTTGTGGTGGTTTTGCTCGCGTGGATGGCTCGGGTTACAATACGCCTGACATATCGTCCCCTTCTCCGGATGGGGACAGCGTAAGCGCTCTTGTGGCGGCACCGTAGGACTTTGAAGGTGGCCGTTGTAAAGGCGCTTTTTGTTTAGGCGCCCTCACTCGGGCGCGCACAATGAAGGGAGAGCGTATGAAGAGCTTTATTGCCGAGGATTCATTCTGGGAACTATTTCCGCAGGCGGCTATCGGCGTTGCGGTCGTAAAGGGCATGAAGCCCGCGGCTCAGATTCCCCAGGAGGACGTGGATGCGATCGCCGCGCTGCTTGACCGCGCCAACATCGATGCGGAGCGCCACCTGACTAGCGATACCATCAGCGAGAACGCGCCGGTCAAGGCATGGCGCGACGCGTACCGGCTGTTCAAGACTAAAAAGGGCGCCCGCTGCTCGATCGAGAACTTGCTCAAGCGCGTACTTAAGGACAAACCTGTGGGCCACATTACGCCCGCGGTGGACATCTACAACACGGTGTCGCTGACCTACGCGCTGCCCGTGGGAGGCGAGGATCTGCATGCGATCGAGGGAGACCTTCGCTTGAAGGTGACCGACGGTGGCGATGCGTTCTTGCCTCTTGGCGAGGAAGCGGATGACCCGACGCTGCCCGGCGAGCTCGCCTACATCGATGATGCGGGCGCCGTGTGCCGCTGCTGGAACTGGCGCGACGGCGTTCGAACGGCCCTGTCCGACGATTCGGCCGACGCGTTCCTGGCGATTGAGTGCGTGGAGCCCGAGCGGATGGGGGATTGCCAGGCCGCGATCGATCGCTTAGCCGAGCTGCTCGAGCGCTATCTGGGAGCGACGGTTGTCGTTAAGACGCTTGTGACTCGCGACAATCCCTGCGTGGAGCTGTAGCGGCGCCTGCGGATCATGTTCGCCGGTCAAAACCACCACAAAGGTTCCTATCCCCTTTGTGGTGGTTTTTATGTTGATGGGTTAACAAATGGGGTATTTGGGTACGGGTGTCGGCTTATGCGACTAAGATGTTTACCCGTAAGCATTATGCAAGCGAAAGGCGGTCGTCTCCCATGCAGCAGAACGACGAGACACGTTTCGAGGACTTTGTCGGACTGATCAGCGGGCTCTACAAGGAGATCCAGCGCATTAAGACATCCGAGGGCGCAAGGCTGGGCCTCAAGGGCTCCGACGTTATGTGCCTGTACTATCTTGAGCGCAGCAAGGACGGCCTGACTGGTGCTGACCTGGCTCGCATGGCAGGCGTGACCCGTGCCGCCGTCTCGCGCACGCTCGCGCATCTGGAGGAGGGCGGCTTTGTCGAGGTTGATGACTCGGGCGATGCTGCCGTCAAGTACCGCGCCCCGGTTCGCCTGACCACGCTGGGTGGCGAGAGCATGAACGAGGCCGACCGCATCATCCACGAAGTGCTCGACACCACCGGCAAGGCCATGGGCGTGGAGCAGCGCGAGCAGATGTATGCATCGCTGCGCACGATCCTCAACACCCTGCGCGAGATCTAGAGCCGCGCTGGCGCTAGCTTTCAGCCAAGAACTGCATCGTCCCGTTTGAGCGCGTACGCCGTGCCGGGACATTGCTGTCAAAATTCCCTGCGCGAGACCTGCGCAAGAAAGGATTCGTTATGTCCGTCCGCATTATTACCGATTCCGCAAGCGATATATCGCCGGCGGAGCACCCCGCTCTGCGTGTTCTGCCGCTGTCCGTCACCTTTGGCACCGATGTGTATATGGATGGCGTCGACATCGATCACCAGCGCTTTTACGAGATGCTTGTGGAGCGCGATGAGCTGCCCAAGACCGGTCAGGTCAACCCGTACGCCTTTTCGCAGGCGATTGCCGAAGCGCGTGAGGCCGGCGATGAGGCCGTGATTATTACCGTGGGCGCCAAGCTCTCGGGCACCAACCAGAGTGCTCGTACGGCACTTGCCGAGGCGCCGGGCGGCGACATGTTCGTCGTGGACAGCAATAACGTGACCTTGGGCGAGCGCGTGCTGGTCGAGTATGCGCTGCGCCTGGTGGACGAGGGCCAGGGCGCGGCTCAGGTTGCGGCGGCTGTCGAGGCCGTGCGCGACCGCGTGGTCGTCATCGGCCTGCTCGAGACGTTGGAGTACCTGGTGCGCGGCGGTCGCCTGTCTGCTGCGGCCGGTGCCGTGGGTACGCTGCTCAATGTAAAGCCCGTGGTGGCTGCCGAGGAGGGTCTGATCGTGCAGCTGGGCAAGGCGCGCGGTTCCAAGAACGGCCGTAACCTGCTCAACCAGAAGGTCGAAAAGGCAGGCGGCATCGACTTTTCCATGCCGCTGGCGCTCGGCTATACGGGCCTTTCGGATGCGGTGCTCAAGAAGTATATCGAGGACAGCGCGGCACTGTGGGCTGGCCACACCGAGGGCGAACTGCCCGTTCACACCATCGGCGCCACCATCGGCACCCATGTAGGCCCCGGCGCCGTAGCCGTAGCCTTCTTCCAACCCGTTAACTAGCCCACCTGCCAAAACCACCACAAAGGGGACAGGCACCTTTGTGGTGGTTTATGCTATTCCGGGTGGAAGGGAGCGAGCAATGGCGTCTGAGGGCTTTTTTGAGCGGGTGTACGAGGTGGTCGAGCAGATTCCCGAGGGGATGGTCGCCACGTATGGTCAGGTGGCGCTGCTTGCTGGACGTCCACGAAGTGCGCGGTAGGTGGGGTATGCCCTGCATGGCAATCCGCGCCCCGGCGAGATTCCCTGTCACCGCGTGGTGTTTGCCGATGGCCGCATATGCGATGGTTTTGCTTTTGGCGGTCCCGATGCTCAACGTGAGCTTTTGCTAGGGGAGGGTGTGGCGTTTAAGGACGACATGCACGTCGACTTGGCCGCCTGTCGCTGGCCTGCAGGGCTCTAGCGGCTCTGCCGTGGTTAAAACCACCACAAAGGTGCCTGTCCCCTTTGTGGTGGTTTAGTTTACTGGGGCTAACTTATGGAGAAGCTATGGCGGGCGATATTGATGCAGCAAAGTAAACCACGGTGAACTATATTGGTTTCAGCAACGGAGCAGGCAATAGGCGATGAAAAAGCCTGCCCTGTTGAGTTTGATTCGCATTCCTCCCCTCTGTGCGATTCAACGGTGTACTTCGGGAACAGGCCCGCTGGCAACTAACTGCCAGCGGGCCTGTTCCTGTTTGTCGAGGGAGTGCAATGGGCAGAGCCGAACCGGTCGGGCACCAAAAAAGGCGGACGCCGTAGCGCCCGCCCTATAGCAATCGAAAGTTCTAGCCAGCAGATCGATCTAGTACACCATGCCCATGGCGTCCTGAACCTCGGCCAGGGTCTGCTCGGCAATCTCGTTGGCGCGACGGTTGCCCTCGTGCAGCACGTCCTTCACATAGTCCAGATCGTTCTCATAGCGCTGACGACGCTCGCGGATCGGCGCGAAGTACTCGTTGACGGCCTCGGTCACGTACTTCTTGAGCTGGCCGGAGCCGCCCATGCCAATCTCCTCGGCAATCTCGACCTCGGAACGGCCGGTGCAGATGGCGGCGGTTGAAAGCAGGCCGGACACGCCGGGGCGGTTCTCGGGATCGAACGTGATCATGCGCTCGGAGTCGGTCTGGCTCTTCTTGATGCGCTTGGCCGTCTCCTCGGCGGTCATCGAGATGTTGATGGCGTTACCGTAGCTCTTGCTCATCTTGCGACCGTCCAGGCCCGGCAGCAGCGGGGTCTCGGACAGCAGTGCGTCGACCTCGGGGAACACCTTGCCGTAGCGGTTGTTAAAGCGGCGGGCGATGGTGCGGGTGAGCTCGATGTGCGGCAGCTGGTCGCGACCGACGGGCACCACGTTGCCCTTGCAGAACAGGATGTCGCAGGCCTGGTGCACCGGGTAGGTGAGCAGAAGGCCGGTGAGCTCGTGGCCCGAGGCCTCCATCTCGGCCTTTACCGTGGGGTTGCGCGCCAGCTCGGCCTCTGAGACCAGCGACAGGAACGGCAGCATGAGCTGGTTGGCGGCGGGCACGGCGGAGTGCGCGTAGATCATGGTCTTGTCGGGGTCGATGCCGCAGGCAAGGTAGTCCATGACCATGTTGTACACGTTGTCCTGGATGTGCTCGGTCGTGTCGCGGTCAGTGATGACTTGGTAGTCGGCGATGAGCACGTTGGTCTTGGCGCCCATGTTCTGCAGCTCAACACGGCCCTTGAGGGTGCCGAAGTAGTGACCCAGGTGCAGACGGCCGGTGGGGCGGTCGCCGGTGAGCATGGTGAACTTCTCGGGCGTTTTGGCCAGGCCCTCGCGAATGGCGTTGCTCTTTTGCAGCGCGACTTCGTAGCTGTTCTCGTTTGGCATGATTGCTCCTAACGTATGTTCATGGGTCAAGATGATAACGCGTTTATTGGAGGGGCGGGTCGTAAGTAGGCGAGGGGCGGGAGAGCGGCGGCTTGTGCGATGGGCGCGGCGTGGCTGCACGTTTGGCCGGCGGCGTCTGGACGCATCCTCGGCAGCTTACCCTAGAGCTTGTGGTGGCGCTCTTCCTTACGTTCCTCGGCTGCCTGCTCCTCCTGCTTAAAGGCGGGATCGTCGGGGGTGACGAGCTCGTCCTCGTGCGTGCGCTTGTTGTAATGGTGGCGCAGCACGGGCTCAAACAGATGTAGATGCTTGGCAAAGGCCGCCGAGCCAATGGCGAGCACGGTAAAGATGAGCACGCGCATGGGCACCTCGACCTGGTTGATCGCGGCGGCGCCGGCCGAAAGCATAATGCACCAGGCATAGATGAGCAGCACAGCCTGCTTTTGGTTGTAGCCCTCTTGGATCAGGCGGTGGTGGATGTGGCCCTTGTCGGCCTGCCCGATGCTAATGTGGGCGCGCTTGCGGCGCACGATGGCGCTAAACGTGTCGATGATGGGCACGCCGGCAACGATGAGCGGGATGATAAGCGAGGTGAGCGCGGCGGTGCGGCTCACGTTGAGTAGCGAGATGGAGCCCAGCGCAAAGCCCAGAAGCAGCGACCCCGAGTCGCCCAAGAAGATGCTTGCGGGGTTGAAGTTGTAGCGCAAAAAGGCCAGACAGGCGCCAAAGAGCGCAATGGAGAGCGCGGCGGCGTCGATGCGGCCCGAGAGAACGGCCATCGAAAACATGGTGAACGACGCGATGCCGCAGATGCCCGTGGCTAAGCCGTCGAGGCCGTCGATGAGGTTAATGATGTTGGTGAATGCCACCAGATAGATCACGGTGATGGGGTAGGCGAGCCATCCGAGCATGATTTCGCCGGGGGCAAACGGGTTGACGATGACGCCGATGCGCAGGCCACCCACGCAGGCGATGAGCGCAGCGAGGACCTGTCCGGCCAGCTTTTGCTTGGGCTTGAGCTGGATGACGTCGTCGATAGCGCCGGTCGCAAAGATGACGGTAAAGGAGAGCGCCAGCATGGGATAGCTAATGTGAAGGCGCGGGTGCGGCACCAGGACGGGCGGCCAGCCTAGGTGCCAGGTGCCTAGGATTTGCACAATGCAGGCAACGACCAGGCCCAAAAACACCGCCGTTCCGCCCAAACGCGGGATGGGCTTGGTGTTGATGCGGCGCTTGGAAGGATAGTCGACGGCGTCGAGCTTAATTGCCAAGCGCTTGACCAGGGGCACCATGAGGAAGGTCGTGATAAAGGCCGCCGCTGCCACGCATAGGTACGGTATGTAGCTCGGGGATGAAGCCATGAATCTAAAAACCGCCAAGCGTCGAAGGGAAAGGTCAGAAGAACGCCATGCGCAAAGGGCATAGCCGAATCATGATACTCGACCAAGGGGGGTGCATGGAATTGCGCGCAGCGATAATCACGCGCTTACCAGATATTAGGGTATTGTCGATGGATTGTTGGGATGCCGGTGGGGATCCATATGGACTGTAATGGCGATTTTCGGCAAAAGAAAACCACCCCCCACGTTACGAAAATGAACCCACCTAAAACAGGTGGGTGCCCTCATCGACTGTTCCAGCGTCCTTAACAACGAAGGATACCTGTACTAGGTACGACTGTGTGGGCTCCCTAAATAAACGCGACGGTTCACCCAGTTGCTCCGCGGGGGGCGGAATACCTACATCATAAAGCGGCACTTTATCGATTCCAGTCTTGACATTACAAAAATCGTGTCGGACGATTACAGCGCCTTGGGCTCGAGCCGTCTGTGCGGTTGGTCCCTTTACGTTTGAGCTGCTGAATCGTTGTTTTGGAGCATGTTTTTATGCCGACGCCGTTGACCGAACTTTTTTCGCCCGCCTGCCATTTGTGTCCGCGTCGTTGCGGTGCGGTGCGCGACGAGGGTGCGCACGGCGTATGCGGTGCCGATGACACGCTCAAGGTGGCCCGCGCGGCGCTTCATATGTGGGAGGAGCCGCCTATCTCGGGCGAGGCCGGTTCGGGCACGATCTTCTTTAGCGGCTGCTCGCTCAAATGTATCTATTGTCAGAACCACGAGATCTCGACGGGCAATTTTGGGCTTGAGATTTCGCCCGAGCGCCTGGTCGAGATTATGCTGGAGCTGCAGGACCAAGGTGCCAATAACATCAATCTGGTGACGGCGACGCATTATGCTCACCTGCTGCCGGTCGCGATTGCCGCAGCTCGGGAGCGCGGACTGGTCATTCCAATCGTCTACAACACGAGCGGTTATGAGCGCGCGAGTGCCGTGGCGGCGCTCGGCGATTTGGTCGACGTGTGGCTTACCGACTTTAAGTATGCCAATGCGGCGCTTGCGCAGTCACTCTCTCATATTAAGGACTACCCGCGCGTGGCTGTGTCGGGTCTGGCCCAGATGGCGCGCGAGATTGAGCGCCGCGGGGGAGAGCTGGTAGACGGGGACGGGCTCATGAAGCGCGGCATAATCGTGCGTCATCTGGTGCTGCCGGGGCATGCGGACGATTCGTGCCGCGTGTTGGACCTGGTGTGGCAGACGGTGGGCGACGTGCCGATCTCGGTCATGAACCAGTACACGCCCAATGCCCTCATGCGCGAACAAGGCGGCGACCTGGCGCGCGCCGTGACGCGCGAGGAGTACGAGCAGGTGCTCGACCATGCCGACGACCTGGGCTTTACGACGATGTTTTGGCAAGAAGGCGGAGCGGTAGACGAGAGCTTCACCCCAGCCTTCGACACCACCGGCGTCCTCACCAGCGCAAAGTAGCACATTCGCCGATGATTTTTCTGGGACGGGGATTAAAAAATCATCGAGAGGATCGCCTGCTCGAAAAGTTGTCAAAATAGCCACGCCCCAAAAAGACTGGTTATTGGGCGTTGACAGTTGGCGAGCCGTAGGTAAAATATCGACTTGTCCTGGGGACGTAGCTCAGTTGGGAGAGCGCTGCCGTCGCATGGCAGAGGCCGAGGGTTCGACTCCCTTCGTCTCCACCCTTGGATTTGATAAGCCGCTGACATTGTGTCGGCGGCTTTTTTTAAAAGAAAGGGCTGTACCATGGCCGAGCTTGAGTCCCAACCACTGTCTGCCGAGGAACGCGCCGAGTTGGAAGAGCTCCGCGCCGAGAAGGCCCGCCGCGAGGCCCAGGAAGAGGCACGTCGCGAGCGTGAGGAGCGGACCGCCCTGCGTGCCGAGCGTGCGAAGGCCGAGGAGGCCGCCGCGAACGTCGCCCCCGCGCCCAAGCCCGCCGCCGCGAAGCCCGCGCCCACCGCACCTAAACCTCAGCCTAAAAAGGTCGCTCGTTCCAAGTCCGTCGAGCCCAAGCCGAGCCGTGACGAGATGACCTTTGCCCAGCGCATGGTTACCTCCAAGGAGCCTACGGGCGAGAACGAGATCCCTGGCATGGCGCCGGCTCAAAAAATCATCATTGTCCTTGCCCTCATCGCGTTTGTCATCTTTATGGGCTACACGATCCTGACCAGCATGGGCCTGCTCTAGCCCATTCGCGCTGGGTGCCATGCCCGAACACTCTGCCCTTTTCCAACCCTCAACCTCTGCACAACGCATCCGAAAGGTCGCCCCATGGCTTTGACCGACATCTCGCATCCCACCGACATTGCAATGCTCACCGATCTGTACGAGCTCACTATGGCCCAGGGCCTGTGGGAGAGCGGCAAGGCCAATGAGCAGGGTTGTTTTACCGCGTTTTACCGCGACCATCCTTTTGGAAGCGCCTATGCCGTCATGTGCGGCACCGCCGAACTGCCCGAGCTGGTCGAGAATCTGCGCTTTACGCCCGAGGACATCGACTACCTCGCCTCGCTCCAGGCCCCGGCCGGCGGCGCGATGTTCAAGCCTGGATTCCTCGACTACCTGCGCGATTTTCGTGCGCATGTAAACATCGACGCCGTGCCCGAGGGCGAGCTCGTCTTTCCGCGCGAGCCCATGGTTCGCGTCACCGGCCCCGCGCTGGAGTGCCAGCTGCTTGAGACGGCGCTGCTCAACATCGTTGGGTTCCAGACGCTTGTCGCCACCAAGACGGCGCGCGTGGTGCTGGCGGCGGACGG
>URTP01000045.1 GCA_900550835.1 uncultured Collinsella sp.
ATCGTAGTCGGAATCGACCCCGGCGGTTGCATGGGAGCCATTGAACTTGAAGCCCATGAAGACGATAGCCAGGCACACACCGATCAGAGCGACCGCGATGACGGACAGGTTGAGGTAGGCGGCGAGCAGGAAACCGATGAACAGGAACGGGGTCATACCCTTCTTGATCATCATGGTGAGCAGCAGAGCCAGACCGTAGGCGGTCATGATCTTGGTCGAAACGTTCAGACCAACGGACAGCCACTCGGGAACCATGTTGACGATGGCCTGAACCAGGTCGGTGCCAACAAAGACGGCCAGGAAGATCGGCAGGAAGTACATGATGGCGTACAGACCGGAGCCGGCGCAGATGTGCATACGGTAGGCGGTCTTGAAGTTACCGTTATCGATCGCGCTATCGGCCACATGGGTGAGGGCGGCGATGATGGAACGGAACACGATGCCGAGGAGCTGACCCAAGACGGCGACCGGGATGGCGATCGTCATGGCGGTCTCGGCGGAAGCATCGGTCAGGCACGCGAAGGCAGCGGCCACGATGCCGCCCAGGACCATATCGGGCGGAACGGCGGCGCCGACCTGCACCAGGCCCATGGACACGAGCTCGACGGCGGCACCGACGGCAAGGCCGGTGGGCACATCGCCCAGCAGCAGACCGACGAGCGTAGCGCCAACGAGGGGCTGCTCGAAGTTAAGACGACCGAGCAGGCGGGAGTCCCACATGCAGAACACGCCGACGAGGCCGACAAGCACCGCACTGATGAACGTATTCATACCCTTCTCCTTTCAGTCAGGCAAAAGCCTGGTTGATTACAGCTTGGCGTCGATGTCGACGCTCTGATACGTGGGGGTCTGCTGGACGTAGAGCTTGATGCCCATGTCGAGCAGCTGGTTGACGTCGGCCTTCTGGGTGGCGTCGAAGAAGACGGAGCTGTCCTTGCCGCCGACCTGATCGGCACCGCCGTGGTTGGCGGTGGCGCCCAGGTTGATGGCGTCGAGCTTGTAGCCCTGGCAGAACTGCAGCATCTCGGCAGTGTTGCCAAAGACGAACATGACGCGCTCGCCGAGGGTGTTGAGCTTGTCCATCTTGGCGAGGGCACGCTCGACGGTGAAGACGTTCAGGCGCACGCCCTGGGGCTTGGCCAGCTTAAGAGCGCCCTTCTTGATGTCATCGTTGGCGGCAGCGTTGTCGACGACGATGATGCGCTCGGCCTGAACCTTGGTGGTCCAGGTAAAGACGACCTGACCGTGCAGCAGACGGTAGTCAAGACGTGCGAGGACGATCTTGGCGGGACCGGAGCTGTGACGGGGCGCCTTAGCCTTCTTGGCGGGAGCCGCGGCAGCCTCGACCGGTGCGTTGGGATTGGTCAGACCGGTGCGGGCCTCGTTGATGAGGGCCGCGAGCTCGGCACCCTTGACGGGGGCGGGGCTCATAGCGAGCGTCAGTGCCAGCGGAATGTTGAAACCGCTGATCACCGTGAATGCCGCACCGTTGCGGGAAAGCTCGACCATGCTGTTGTTGACCGAGCTGCCGAGCATATCGGTCAGCACATAGACAGTGTCGTCCGCGTTGAACGTGGCGATCATGGCGTCCACCTTGTTGGTGATGGGCTCCTTGTCGTCACGAGCAAGCGACACGACGTGGACGTTCGACACGTCGCCGAGAACCATCTCGAGCGTGTCTTTGGCGCCTGCGGCCAGGCCGCCATGAGATGCGAGAATGATCTGATTCATCTTGCCTCCTCCTTTTCGTTATGGTCATTATAACGTCTTATACGTTGCGGATATTGCTAATTAGTATAAAGACCGTTCGCGGGTGAAAATCGACCGTTGACGGGTTTAACGTACTTGAAACGTTGGGGCTGGGCAGGCCGGCACTGGCGGGATAACCCCAAGTCGGACCCTGCGCGCAATCCCCTATCGCACGAAGTACCAGGGGCTTTCCTGCACGGTGGGCTCCAGCGCGATGCCGGTACGTTCCTTAAACAGATCCATGTCCTGCGTTTTCTCCGTCCACCACGCGTTGGGCTTAAAGGTCATGCTCTCAGCGACATGACCGACAAATACACTGTTGCGCAGCTTGGAGAAGTCGGTGTTCATAATCAGGATGGACATGAGCACCAGCACAATACCCAGGACCTTGATCGCGCCGGCGGACTCGGCATAGACACCAATGCCCACCAGTACGGTGACGACCGTCTCAAAAGACATTACGACGGGAACTTTCGATGTCTCGAGCCCCATGGACAGACCCTGCATATATAAGATGTAAGCCACGGCTGTGGGGATGAGTCCAAAGCCAAGGAACAGCAGCAGCAGCTGTGGCGACATTGCCGCGGCGACATCCGGCCACGGAGCCGCGATAGCCGCCATAACCGCACCGCCAAAAACAAGGCCCCAAAACGTGACAGCCAGCGGGTGGACCGTCTTGGTTGCTATCCGGCTAAACACCGCGAGCGACGCCCCACAAAAGCCTGCAATCACGCCCGACGTGACGCCCCAAACCGAAAAATGGAAACCGGAAAGGTCGCCATTAGTTACTGCAAGTACACAGCCCCCTATGTTAAAAGCGATGGCAACGAGCTTGTTGGGGGTCACGTCCTCGCGATAAAGCACGCGGCCGAGCACGACGCCAAACACCGGCGAGGTATAGAGCAGCACCGAGGCCGTGGACATGCCCACCTCGCCCATACACTCGTAATAGCAAGTGTTGGCGGCGGCCAAACCGACGATACCGACAAGCGCGCAGGAAACAAGCTCTTTAGGGCTTGCCTTGAACAGGGCCAGCGGACCCTGAGCCACGGTAGACCCCTCACCCGAATGGCAGCCCATAAACATCAGGACCGGCGCCAAGATAAGCGCTCCGACCAACAAGCGAAAGGCAGCCATACTCTGGGACGTAACGCCCATGGCCGAGATGCCGTTTACAAAGATTCCGATGCTGCCCCACATAAGCGCGGCGATCAGCACCAGCACATAGCCCAGATTGCTTTTCTTCAACGCAGCCTCCTCGGTATTGTTTCCAATATGTTTCACACTACGTTATAGTCGTTATATACATTTTTCAAGGCACAAATCGGCAAACGGGAAATCTCTAGACAAAGGGAGTGTCCCGCCAGCCACGGTATCGTCGATGTTTTGGCAATGTCAGCGAAAACCCGCCAGAGCGAGCAAGGTGCCTTGAAGTGAGGCGGCATTGACTTTCTGGTCATGCCGCCGAAGCTGAAAGGCAGATTGCCGCTCTGGCGGGGTTGCAGCGTCGGCCGGTTACGGCGTTTGGTAAAACGCCGTAACTAATAATCAAGCTTCCACATGTAGCGGCGCGTCATGTAGTCCTTGTGGGTAACAGCAGAGAGAGCGCGCATGTACACGTTGTTGAGAATCGGGGCAAAGATCAGGTGGTTGAAGTACTCGCTCACGCTGTCCTTGATGTCGTTGAGGCCGAGCTCCTTGGCGTCGAGCTGATAGACGCGCTCGCCACCGTACTGGTTGACGAAGCGGATGCCGCGCTCGTCATTGCAGCGGCTGCGGCCGACGCTGATGAGCTGGAACAGCGAGGTGCGCTTGTCCAGAATCTCGAAGGGGCCGTGGAAGAAGTCGCAGGTGTTGATGGTGCAGGAGTCGATCTGCAGCATCTCCTGCACGTTGCAGATGCTAAAGACGTAGGCGGCACCAAAGAGCGGGCCCTGGGCCATGACGTTGATGCAGGGCTTGTCGGCATTCTGCTCGGCCCACTTAGCAGCGAGTGGACGGGTGTACTCGACGGCCTTGCGATAGATGGGGTCGACCAAGTCGAACGCGGCCATAGCGGTCTCGTACTCGGCATAGCCCTCGGTCTGCTGCGTGAGCTCCATGGCGATCATGGTCACGACGGCGGAGTTGGTGCGGCCCATGCAAGACTCGTCAACGGCCAAGCTGTCGTACTGGATCTTGTAGTCGCAGACCTCGGTGAGGCCGGACTCGTCAACATAGATGGCGATGGTGCTGGCGCCGTGGTCCTTGGCGACCTGGGCGGCGACGATGGTCTCCTTGGTGCCGCGCATGGACACGACGACGGTCAGGGTGTTCTCGTTGACGTAGGCAGGGGTTGCGTGCACGAACTCGTTGCTGGTGTAGCTGGAGCTCACGACCTGCGTGGCCTCGTGCTCCATAAAGTACTGAGCAGGATAGTTGCCGCCGTTGGATCCGCCGGCGCCAATCCACACGACGCGCCTGATGCCGCCCTTGTCTGCCTTGTCAGCCAAAACCTGGGAGACGACGTCCTTAACCTGTTCCTGAGTAGTCATCGTGCATCAGCCTTTCTTCTCGTTTGATGCTCTCGATGGCATACAAGTTACATACATGTTTTGGTTATGTCGACTAGTTGTATGCTATATTTGTCTTAGAAGTTTTGCTGGTAAAGTTTTCGGCAATCCATTACCAGCGATTTTGTTGTCATGTTGGATACATGCTTGGTTCAGTAAGCATACAAGTTAGATACAGGTTGTTCGCATGAGCACTTCGTCAAAAAAGAACTTGGCCCAATACGAGCGTCTGGCGGGTACGCTGCGTGACCGCATCGCCGCCGGCACCTACGCACGCGGAGACAAGCTGCCGTCCGAGATGGAGCTCATGGACGAATCGGGGCTGTCGCGCAGTACCGTGCGCCACGCGCTTAAGGTGTTAGTTGACGAGGGCCTGGTGCGCACCGAGCGCGGACGTGGCACCTTTGTGGCCGACACGCCCGCGCTCCACGAGAACAACCTGGTGTTTTCGAGCTATACGGCACAGGTCCAAGGTCAGGGCATGAAGCCCACCACGCGCACCGTGGACTCGGGCTTTGCCAAGGCGGCCGGCAGCATAGCTAAGTTCTTTGACGCCGCCGTGGGCAGCAAGCTCGTCAAACTTGTCCGCCTACGTTATCTGGACGACGCCCCGCTGTGCTTGGAGACCACGTATCTGCCGCCAAGCTTTGGGTCGCTCATCGATCGCGACCTCAACGGATCGCTCTACGCGACGCTGCGTCAAGAATTCCATCGCGCGCCGGCACAGGGGCACAAGACCTTTGAGGTGTGCTATGCCTCGCAAAACGAGGCGTTTTTGCTCAACGTCGAGCGCGGGCAGGCATTGATCCTTATCACCGACTACGTCTACGACACCGACGGTCGCCCGCTCCATGTCTCCAAGCGCATCCAACGCACCGACCGCGCCAAATACACCGAGCCCATCGGCTAACCTGCCAAAATAAACCTGTCCCTAAATGGTAGGTTTGGGGAGGTCGGGGAACCAGGTTGGTTTGGGCTGGTTGGGGGTGCGCTCGGCTAGGACCAGTTCCATCCAGCACATGTCGTACCAGCGGCCGAACTTTTGCGCGCAGCGGTCGAAGGCGCCCACCAGGCGATACCCCATATGGGCATGGAAATCCTGGCTGTTGTGCGTCAGGTACTCGTCGTCCTTGTCGTGCGGCACGGCAATGAGCGCGCACATGTTGGTGATACCCATCGCGACCAGGCACTGCTTGAGCGCGTCGTGCAGCTTGCGACCCAGCCCTCCATGGCGCACATCACGTGCCAGGTAGATTGACGTCTCGACCGACCAGTCGTATGCCTCGCGGCTGTTGAGCGGGCTCACGTAGGCATAGCCCACCGGACGCCCGTCCAGCTCCATCACCAGATATGGATAGCGCTCGAGCGTGCGCTCGATGCGCGCGGCAAACTCCTCAACACTCGGCACCTCGTATTCGCAGGTAATCGCCGTCTTACGCACATACGGCTCATAGATGGCAAGCAACACCGGCGCGTCATCGGGCGTCGCCAGGCGAATCGTCGGCTCGGACATCTCGGTCATGCAACTCTTCTCCCCCAAAAGCAAAGGCCGCCCTGCGCCAAACCCAGGCGTAGAACGGCCCCTCGTCATTACATCAAGCTACAGGACAGCCGCCAGCGCGTCGATGTCCTCCTGCGTCGTGGCCCAGCTGGTGCAAAAGCGCACCACTGTATGAGTCTCGTCGTACTTTTCCCAGTACTCGATCGAGGCATGCTCGCGAATGCGCGCCATGTCCTCGTTGGGCAGAATCACAAACTGCTGGTTGGTCGGCGTCTCCAAGAAGAACTGGTAGCCGCGCTCATGCAGCACGCGACGCAGCGCCTGAGCGGTCTCAATCGCCTGGCGGCCAATCTCAAAATACAGGCCATCGGTAAAGAGCGCCTCAAACTGCACGCCCGTCAGGCGACCCTTGGCCAGCAGCGCGCCGTGCTGCTTAATGCGCGGAATGGGGTGCGCTGGAGCGTGCATGCCGCAAAACACCACGGCCTCGCCGCAAAGTGCGCCGCACTTGGTGCCGCCGATGTAGAACACGTCGCACAGCTGCGCCAGCTCGGGCAGGGCAATGTCGCACTCGTCGGCAGCCAGCGCATAGGCCAGGCGGGCGCCGTCCACAAACAGCGGAATCTTGCGCTCCTGGCACACCGCATGGATCGCCGCGAGCTCGGCCTTGGAATACAGCGTGCCGTACTCGGTCGACAGGCTCACGTACACGGCACCCGGAAACACCGTGTGCTCGTAGCTCTCGTTTTCGTAGAACACCTGGATATAGTTCTCGAGATCCTCGGCGTGCATTTTGCCCTCGTAGCCGGGGATGGTGAGCACCTTGTGGCCGCCAAACTCGATGGCGCCCGCCTCGTGGCAGGCGACATGGCCGGTCTCGGCGGCAACGACGCCCTCATAAGGCGCGAGCAGCATGTCAATCACCGTCGCGTTGGCCTGCGTGCCGCCCACCAGAAAAAATACGTCGGCATCGGGGGCCTGGCAGGCCTCGCGGATCAGCTGCTTGGCACGCTCGGTGTGCGCGTCGGTACCGTAGCCGGGCTGCGGCTCCATGTTGGTGTCGACGAGCGCCTGCAGCACCGCCGGATGTGCGCCGTGGGAATAGTCGTTATTGAACGCGAGCATGGCAATCCTCTCTAGCCGGGCACGGGCCCGATGATTCAAACGCAGCTATTGTACGCCGCCCGGATAGGCAATGCGCGCGGCAAGACACTCAAGTGCCAGCACCAGGGCAAAGCCGCAGCTCACATCAGTCAAAAAGTGCGCACCGATCACAATGCGACCAAAGGCGACGAGCGCCGCAACCACAGCCGCCACCCAAAAGACCACACGGCGGCGCGACGGTTTTTCCTTAAAGGCCGCCGCGGGAAGCCCGGCGAGCATAAGGCCGATCGCCGCGTGCGCCGTGTGTCCGCTCGCAAACGACTTGAAACCGTCCTTGATCACGCCGGCGGCGACATATGACCACTTGTCGGGGTTACCGATCACCCACCACGGCTGAAAATCGAGCCCCTGCGTCACCTCAATCACGCGCATGCGCGGGCGCGACCACAGCGGCTTGACGATCACGTTGAGGATAATGGCCTGGGCGACCCACACGGCAAGCACCATCAACGCCCAACGCGTGAGCTCTTTGGAATCGGTATCGCGCGTAAGGCGATAGACAATGAAGTTGGCAGCGATGACCAGCACAAACGTCAGCACGAGCTGAGCCGCAACAAGTTTGCCGCCGACGCGCAGGGACGAAATAACCTCGTAGCCGACCAGGCCGACGTTGACGAGGATGCCGAGTACGGCGAGCCATTTGCTTCCCTTGGAGTCGGGGCGCGCCGCGCGCACGAGCATAACGCCCGCGACGCTCGCCGTCAGCTCAAACGGCAGCTCGCCGGCGGCCTCGATAAAGCGACCGTACATGCTACCGATGTTGAACAGCGCGCTCGAAATCTGATAATCGAAGAAGCTGCCCAAGCCCAGGCAAAGGCACAGAACAACCGCGATAATGGCGACGTCTTTCTTATAGATGTATCCGAACATGCTTTCCTTTCGATGGAACCAGAGTGCCCAAATGGGGCGTTTGCAACGTCGACCCGTTAGTCGTCGTCGCTCGCACCCAGCTGCTGCAGCAGCATGAGCGCTGCGGCCACGGGGCCGGTGCCGTCGTTGGCGTCGAGGCCACGGCCCAGGCCGCTGCCCGCACCGGCGCCCGCCTTGTAGGGCACCGACAGCTTACGGCTCTTGGGAAAGTTCACCGCGCCGTAGCGGGTCTTAAGCTCAAAGGCCACCTTCTTGGGCACGTCGACGCCCAAAAACGTGATGCGACCGCCGCTGAGCGTGACGCTCTCGAGCCCCAGGCGCTCGCCGCGAATGCGGATGCGCGCGCGATTGAACAGGTTGAGTCCCGCCAACGGCAGCTCGCCATGCGCGGCCTCGGTCTCTTCCTGCACCTCGTCGATGCTCTCCAGGTCCTCGGCCGCTGCGAGCTTGCGATACACGAGCACGCGCTGGTCCACCGCCGGCAGGTACTCCTCGGACAAGAAGTAATCGGCCGGCAGATTAATACCCACGCTCGCCGCCTCCACGCCGGCGTCGTCATCGCCGCGCGCCTCGGCCACGGCCTGGCCCAACATCTGCGTAAACAGGTCAAAGCCCACACTCGACAGGTTGCCGTGCTGCTCAGCGCCCATCAGCGAACCGGCGCCGCGGATCTCCAGGTCGCGCATGGCGATGCGCATGCCGCTGCCCAAGTCCTGGAACTCGGAAAGCGCGGTCAGGCGTGCCGTCGCCTCCTCGGTAAGCGGCAGCTCGCCCGGGAACATAAAGTACGCGTATGCCTGCGTGGCTGAGCGGCCAACACGACCCTTGAGCTGGTAGAGCTGCGCCAGACCCAGGCGCTGCGAATCCTCGATGATAAGCGTGTTGGCGGTAGCGTTGTCAATACCGCTCTCCACGATGGTCGTGGCGATGAGCACGTCGATCTTTTTGGTCGCGAACTCGATCATCACATCCTCGACCTCGCGCGGGCTCATCTTGCCGTGCGCCACGCCCACGCGTGCCTCGGGCGCGGCCTCGTGCACGCGCGCCACGGCGTCGTCGATGGTCTTGACGCGGTTGGACACGTAATACACCTGTCCGCCGCGGCCCACTTCCAGACGGATCGCCGCGCTCACCACGTCGGGGTCGTACTCCCCCACGTGCACGATCACGGGGCGGCGCCCGGTCGGCGGTGTGGTGATCAGGCTCATATCGCGCACACCGCTCGTGGCCATCTGCATGGTGCGCGGGATGGGCGTTGCCGAAAGCGTGAGCACGTCGATCTGTTCGCGCAAGTTTTTGAGCTGTTCCTTGTGCTGCACGCCAAAGCGCTGCTCCTCGTCGATGATCACCAGGCCCAGGTTCTTGGGGTTCACATCGGCCGAAAGCAGGCGGTGCGTACCGATGAGCACGTCGATCGTGCCCTCGGCAAACGCCTTGAGCGCGCGCTTTTGCTGCGCCGGCGTGCGGAAGCGGCTGAGCACCTCGACCTCAAGGCCAAACGGGGCAAAGCGCTCAAAGAACGTCTCGTAGTGCTGCTGGGCCAGAATGGTCGTGGGGCAGAGCACCATGACCTGGCGGCCGGAGTCCACGCACTTAAACGCCGCACGCAGGGCGACCTCGGTCTTGCCAAAGCCCACATCGCCGCACAGCAGGCGGTCCATGGGCTTGGGCGCCTCCATGTCGGCCTTGATGTCGGCGATGGCCTCCAGCTGGTCGCGCGTCTCGTCGTAAGGAAAGCTCTGCTCCATCTCGATCTGCTCGGGCGTGTCGGGTGGGCAGGCGATACCGGTAATCGAAGAGCGGCGCGTATACAGATCGACCAGGTCAAACGCCAACTTTTTGGCGTTCTTGCGCGCCTTATTGGTGGCACGCGTCCAGTCGGCGGTGTTGAGCCTGGTCAGGCGTGGCTTGTCACCGTCGGGGCCAACATAACGCGTAATGCGGTCGACCTGCTCCAGCGGCACGTAGAGCTTGTCGCCATCGGCGTATTCCAGCAAAAAGTAGTCGCGCTCCTTGCCGCCCACTTCCTGGCGCGCGATCTCGCTAAAGAGCGCGATGCCGTGAGTGGCGTGCACCACGTAGTCGCCCGGCTTAAACGGGAAGGTGATCTGCGTAATGTCAACCTTGCGGCGGCTGCGCGCGCGGTTGGCGTCCATGCGGGCGTTGAGGTCGGCAATCGAGAACACGGCCAGGTTGGCATCGGGCACCACCACGCCCTGCGGCAAGGCGGCATCGACAAAGGTCACGCGTCCGCGCGAGATGGTGGGCACGGCGGCACCGGCGGCAGCCTGGGCGGCACCTGCCTCGAGCGAGCGGGCGTTGAGCGCGTCGGCCTTGCGTTCGCGAATTGCAGCATGAGCATCCTGGCGGACAGCACGATCGGCAGAATCTGCCGCTGCCACGCGCACACGGTCGCCAATAGCGCCCGCGTTTTCGGGCGCGGCCGTCAGCGACTCCTCAAAGGTAATACCCTCATCGCCAAAGGTGAGCTCCATCGACTCGCGCGCACCGCGGTCGGGGATGGCAAATACGCAGGCATAGCGCTTGCCCACGACCTCCTGGATGCGCGTCATAAAGCGATTGTCCGAGCCCGCGATGGCCGGCTGCTCAATCTTGAGCTCTGCCGTCACCGCACCGCCGGCACGGATCAAGCTCACGTAGTTAAGGCGCTGCTGGGCACCAAAGTCGAGTTGCTGGGCACGCACGTACAGGCCGTCCAGACGGTCGACCCCCGCCTCGCCGGCACGTGCCTCGATATCCTCGTAGGCGCGCAGGCAATCGTCGAACAGCGAGCGCGGCTCGGACAGCACCACGAGCGCCTTGCCGCTCACATGCGACAGCGGGCTCACGGTCTGGCCGTACATCACCGGCAAAAAGCGGTCGAGCTCGGGCGTGACGATGCGCGCATCCACCATCTCGAGCAGCGCCGCCAGTTTGCTGTCGTCCTGGCTGGCACGATAGAGCGCCACATGCATGTTGTGGACGGCGTCGTCGGTGAGTGCGAGCTCGCGACAGGGGAAGATCTCGATGCTGTCCTCGTTGCCGATGGTCTGGCCCGTGGAACTCACCATGCGGCGGATACGGTCGATCTCGTCGCCAAAGAACTCGATGCGCACGGGCGCCTTTTCCTGTGCGGGAAACACCTCGACGGTGTCACCGTGCACGCGGAACAGGCCGGGTGCATCGGCGGCGCCGGCATTGGTGTAGCCCATGCCCACCAGGCGCTGCGGCACCTCGTCAAAAGGGATCTCCTCGCCCACCGCAAAGGTCGTGGACTCCCAGTAGCGGCTCTCGACCGGCGGCACGCAGCGCAGCAGTGCGCGGGCCGAGGCGACCATAATGCAGTTGTCGCCGCGCACGATGCGCCCGAGCGCCTCGCAGCGCTGCGCCACCACGGCGTCGTCGGGCGCCTGCTCGCGCCACGGATAGTCCTTGCGCTCGGGGAAGCGGCACACGTGCGCCAGCCCCACATAGGCGGCAAGGCTGCGGGCGGCACGATCGGCCGCGTCCTCGCCGCTCACAATGTAGACCGTGGGGCGCGGACGGCGCGCAAACTGGGCGGCGGCCATAAGCGTACGGCCCGACTGCGACACGGCCAGCGTCACGTCCTCGCCGGCATCGAGTCCGGCCTCGACGGTCTGCAAGGCCTCGGCAGTGTAGAGCTGCGCGGCTATACGGTGAATGAGCATGCTGTTCCTCCGGCATCGCAACGCCAAAAGCCCGCCGGGGCAAGCTCGGCGGGTCGTACGTCAAATACATTGTCTGTCATGGTAGCGCATGGAGAGGACTCCGGCTCAAGGGCAAACCCAGCCCCGCAAAAAACGCCAGACGAAGATGCGTTCCGCCCTACCCCGCCACGCGCACGCTGGGGCACAAATCTGCCAGCGGACACTCGTCACACTTGGGTTTGCGGGCGTCGCAGATCTCGCGACCAAAGGTGATCCACTGATGGTTGACCGACTCCCAATACTCGTGCGGCAAAATCTTGAGCAGATCCTGCTCGGTCTTGAGCGGTTCCTTGGCATGCGTCTTGGGACTCAGCATCAGGCGGTGCGCAATGCGGTTGACGTGCGTGTCCACCGCAATACCCTCCACGATGCCATACCCCACGTTGAGCACGATGTTCGCCGTCTTGCGTCCCACGCCCGGCAGCTTCACGAGTTCCTTCATGTCGGCCGGCACCTCGCCGTCATAGTCGGCGACGATCATCTGCGCGGCCTCGACGGCATGCTTGGCTTTGCTCTTGTAGAAGCCGAGTGACTTGATGGTGTCCGCCACGTCAGCTACGCTCGCCCCGGCCATGGCCTCGGGCGTGGGCCACTGGGCAAACAGCCGCGGCGTCACTTTGTTGACCTGCGCATCGGTCGTTTGCGCCGAAAGCAGCACCGCGATCAGCAGGCGGAAGGGATTCTCGTGGTCCAAAAAGCACTCGACCGGGCCATAGCGACGGTTGAGGCGCTCACACACCTCGATGGCGCGCTCGCGCTTGGCGGCATTGGTCTCGCGTGGCATAACGACTCCTTGGCTCAACGGCACAACAAACCTATGGGCACAATTGTCCCACGTCCGAGACGCTTACGCCTCCAAGAATGCGCCGGTCTGACGGCTCCACAGGCTCGCGTACTCGCCACCCCCCTCGACAAGCTGCGTATGTGTGCCGTCCTCGACGATCTCACCATCGGCCAGCACCACAATGCGGTCGAGCGCCGCCACGGTGGACAGGCGGTGCGCCACCACAATGGAGGTACGTCCACGCATCAGGTTTTCGAGCGCCTCCTGCACCAGCGCCTCGGACTCGCTGTCGAGGGCAGAGGTCGCCTCGTCGAGCACCAGAATCGGCGCGTCGGTGAGAATCGCGCGGGCGATAGCCACACGCTGACGCTGGCCGCCCGAGAGCTTGACGCCGCGCTCGCCCACCATGGTGTCAAAGCCATGGGGTAGGCGGTCGATAAACTCCAGGGCATTGGCCAGGCGCGCCGCCTCGCGAATTTGCTCGTCGGTGGCGTCGGGGCGGCCGTAGGCGATATTCTCGCGAATGGAGCGGTGGAACAGCAGCGCCTCCTGTGGCACGTAGGCCACCTGACGGCGAAGGCTCTGCTGCGTACAGCGCGAGACGTCCTGGCCGTCCACGAGTACGCGGCCGCCCTGAACATCGTCCAGGCGTAGCAGCAGCTTGGTGAGCGTCGTCTT